>NZ_JBHVET010000967.1:0-2578 GCF_042802135.1 Kitasatospora sp. NPDC057512 | reverse complement strand
GTAGTGCTGAGCCTCGTTCAGCCACACCACCGTGCGGGGCCCGACACGGTGCAGGTCCTCCAGTGCGGCCTGGGCGCGGGTCGGGTCGAAGGGATGCCACAGCCGCCACCCGAAGTCGGCGAGAGGCTGCACGGCTTCCCAGCAGGCGCGTGTCTTGCCCGTCGATGAGGAGCCCACCAGCACGACGAGCCCGCTGCGGCCGGCCGCAGCGGCCTGTACCGTCCGACTCCTCGGACGGCCCGGCCTACCGGAGACACGAGGCCCTCGACACCATGGACACACCACGGCTCACCGCCCCGCTCGCGGCCGTCGCCACCTGCCTTCTGCTGCTCGCCTCCTGCTCCACGAACAGCGGGACCACCACCGACACCGCACCGACCTCCACCAGGGGAACGCCATCCGGCCCGGCAGGCACCCCCGCCGACGGCACCAAGACCGCGCCCGCCCCCGCCGACGACCCCACCGTCATCTCCCTGCCCCTGGACCCGTACTTCCTCCAACCCGCCGACAACGCCCGGCTGCACACCGCCCTGGACCGACTGGTCGCCGACTGCCTGCGGAGCGCCGGAGTCCGCCCACCCGCCCCGGCCAACGCCCCGACCCCCGTGCTGGGCCGGTACGAACGGCGCTACGGAATCACCAGCGCCTCCGGGGCCCGAACCACCGGCTACCACCTGCCCGCCCACCCGGACCCGGCACAGGTACGGCTCTCCCCTGACCAGCTGAACGCGCTCACCGGCCCGCAGGGCTGCCAGGAATCCGCCGCGCGCCGGATCACCGGCACCACCAGCTACCCCGGAGACGCCTATCTGGTCCGGTCGGTCAACCAGGAGTCCTTCGACCAATCGATGAAGAACCCGGAGGTCGTGGCCGCCGTCGCCGCGTGGTCCCGGTGCATGAAGCAGGCCGGCCACGACTACGCGACACCGCTGCAGACCGGCACCTGGCCCTCCGAACAACCCACCGACGAAGAGCGGACGACCGCCCTCACCGACGTCGCCTGCAAACAACAGACCCGGCTCGTCCGGATCTGGAACGAAGCCGAGACCGCCATCCAACGCACCCTGATCCAGCAGAACACCACCGCGTTCGACAACGTCCTGGCCGAACGCCGCCGCATACTCAGCGAAGCGGACACCGTCCTCGCCGAAGGTCCGGCGTCCGGGCCGAGCCACTCGGCCGCCTTCGAGTAGTCACCAGTCCAGGGAACCCCCAGGGCAGGGGCCACTGCGGGCCTGCGGCACGGCGCCCGGTCGGTGCCCCACCACGGCGATGACTACGACTGGGATGCCTGCGTCGACCTCCTCTTCCAGGGCACCGACATCCTGATGCTCTTCAGCGCGCACCTGGACGGGATCGAAGACCCCGACGACATGGCCAACCAGGCCATGGGCATCGGCGACATGCGCCCCGCTGCCTGGTTCACGCCTTCGACAACGTCCAAGCCCGCAACCCGGGGCGCGGCTTCCGCCGCTGACCCGGCGGTGTAGAGGTCGGTCTCGGGCGTCGCGAGGGACACGAGCAAGGCGTAGGAGACCGGTCGGCTGACCCGGTCGAATCTGTTGTTGCACTTCCACCAGCCGGGCAGACCGCAAGGGCTCTGCGGTCGGGGAGATCGGCGGCCCCAGAAAACGCGGGTGGGGCCCGCAATGCCGGATGCATCGCGGGCCCCAGGGTGGGGGGTCAGGTGTTGTTCGGGTACATGGTCCAACGCTGGTTGGCATGATCAGGGAGACACTCCCCGATGGCCAGGACTGTTCCGTTGGCGTCGATTGCGCCGGGGAGGTCGAGGCAGCGGTCGGCGGTCGGATTATGGATGCTGCCGTCGGCGCGCAGGGTCCAGACCTGACCGGTGGCCCCGACGCAGTCGGTGATCACGACCTGGGTACCGGAGCTGGTGGCGTTGTTCTTGGTGGCGACGCAGCGTCCGCTGGTGCGCAGGGTGCCGTCGGAGCCGAAGGTGAACTTCTGATTGGCGCCGGCCCAGCAGTCGTAGAAGCGAAGGTTGGTGCCGTTGCTCGCGCCAGCGTTGTCAAGGCAACGGTTGGGGTTGGCGGCGGAGTTGATGTTGTACGAGGCGGGCTTCGGCGTGTCCAGGACGCGGATGTCACCGAAGCGCGGCAGGCCAGCCTCGGGCGCGGTGCCCAGGTACTGGACGAGGCTGTGGTTGTTGTCGGTGATGATCAGGTCGGGGTACCCGTCACCGTTGATGTCACCGGGAGAGTCGAGCACAGGGTACGTGGCCGAGCTGAAGCCTCCGACGAGGGCCGTGGTGGCGGTGGGCGCCTGCCAGTACTGGCTGCTGTTGTCGAGGCAGTCCGAGATGATCAGATGGGTGCCCGGCACGTTGCTCCCACTAGGGACGGTGAGGCAGCGGCCGGAGTTGGGGTTCTGCAGGGTGCCCGGGCAGGGACCGGGGACCCACTTCTGGGCGGCGCCGCTGTGGCAGCCGTACAGATTGACCGGCGCGCCGTTGTCGGTCGATCCATTGGTGATGTCGAGGTTTGCTGGGAGTGTCCGATGCCTGAAGGTCCGATGACCTGATCCGCGCTCAGGCCGCTGCCCGCCTCGTCGACGG
>NZ_JBHVET010000966.1:0-2580 GCF_042802135.1 Kitasatospora sp. NPDC057512 | reverse complement strand
CCAGGTCCTCGGCGGTGGGCGCGTCGTCCTGGGTCAGCCGGTGGCGCCAGTAGCCGGTGAAGTCGATGTCCTCCTTCGGCACCCCCTGCTCCTCAATCAGGAGCCGGCGGACCTCCCGGACCGCCCCCGCCTCCCCGGCCAGCCAGACGAAGGGCTCACCCCCCGGCAGCACGCCGTCCCGGAACGCCTCGGTCAGCACGGTGCCCGGGGCCGCGCCGTCGCGGTACAGCCACTCCACCTCCAACTCGGCGCGGCTCTCCAGCTCCTGGCGCTCCGCCCGGTCGGCGACCTCGATCCACACGTACGCCCGCACCCCCTCGGGCAGCACCCCGAGCAGCGTCGCGAGCGCCGGCAGCGCGGTCTCGTCGCCGGCCAGCAGCACCCAGTCGGCGGCCGTGGCGGCCTCGGCGAACGGGACCGCCGGGGCGTACAGCGCGGAGGGGCCGACCATCCCGAGCCGGTCCCCCGGCACGGCCCGCTCCGCCCAGGCGGCGGCCGGACCGGAGTCCCCGTGCAGCACGAAGTCGATCTCGACCAGCCGGGTGCCGGGCCGCCGGCCGCGCAGGGTGAAGCTGCGCAGCAGCGGGCGCTCGGCCTCCGGGATCGCCAGGTAGGCCTGGTACCAGCCCATCGGGTCGTCCTGCCGGGCGGGCAGCACCGGCTCGCGCTGCCCGGGGCGCGGGAAGCAGAGCTTGAGCTGCTGGTCCGGGACGCCGCCGACGGCGTCGGGGAGTTCCTCGGCGGCGAAGGTGATCCGGGCGGTGCGCGGCGTGATCCGGCGGACCTCGACGACCTCGACGAAGGTGACGGGCAATGTCATCGCGAAACCCCTTCGGTTGGTAACCTTACGGCATAAAGAGTTGCCGTCGAAGCGATACTTTACGCCATAAGGAGATGTCGGATGACCGTCTACGCCGGGCAGGGCGACGCCCACCGCGCGCTCGCCCTGCTCTGGGGCGCGCCCGAGGAGCCGCGCGCCGGGCGCAGCGGCCCCAAGCCGGGCCTGAGTGTCGACGCGATCGTGTCCGCCGGAATCGCGGTGGCCGACGCCGAGGGCATGGCCGCGCTGTCGATGCGCGCCGTGGGCGAACGGCTCGGCCGAACCGCGATGGCGCTCTACACCTACGTGCCCGGCAAGGCCGAACTGCTCGACCTGATGCACGACCGGGCGCTCGCCGAACTCGCCACCGGACTCCCCGCCGAATTCCCCGGCGGACCCCCTCCGGCCGACGGCTGGCGGGAAGCCGTCACCGCCTGGGCCGAGGCCCTGTACGCCTGCTACCTGCGCCACCCCTGGGTGCTCCAGGTCTCGCAGGCCCGCCCGGTGCTCGGCCCCGCCGAACTCGCCGCGATGGAGGCGCTGTTGCGCGCACTGCGGCCGGCCGGCCTGGCGCCGGCGCGGCTGCGCGGGGCGGTCGCCGCGCTCTGGCAGTTCGTCCGCGGCCTGGCCGCCACCACCGCCGACGCACGCGGCGCGGCCGCCGCCACCGGGATCGCCGACGAGGACTGGTGGGCCACCCGATCCGCCCGACTCGCCGAGCTGGCACCGGACTTCGCGGAACGCTTCCCCCTGCTCGTCGCCCTGCAGAGCACCGGCGGCGGCGCCCCCGAGGACGGCCACCGGGAGGCCTTCCGCACCGGGCTCGCCGTGCTGCTCGACGGCATCGCGGCGGAGGCGCCCCCGGGCGATCCGGGCGTGCGCTAGCCGTGCCGGGCGCGTTCCAGGCCGTGCCGGACGTGTTCTAGCCGTGCCGGGCGCGTTCTAGCCGTGCCGGGCGGCGGGGAGCGCCAGCAGGACGCCGAGCACCACCAGGGTGCTGTACCCGGCGATCTCGTGGCCGGCCGGCACCAGGACCCGGACGAAGCCGAACAGCCGGAAGCCGTCGATCCAGGTGGACAGCAGGCCGGAGGCGCCGCCGACGATCAACACGGAGCCGACGTAGCCGAGCAGGGTCTTCATGCTCCCGAGCCTAGGAATCCGGCCCTCCGCCGGACATCCGACTTTCGGTGCGGGCCGGTGCCACCAAAGTCGTCCCTTCCGCACGGCTCCGGGACGGCTCGGCCCGGCTCCTCACGGCGCTCCTCACGGCTCCTCACGGCTCCGGACGGCTCCGGACGGCTCCTCATCGCCCGGCGCGACTCCGGACGGCTCAGCCCGGCTCCGGACGGAGCAGCAGGCCCGGCGGCCCGGCGGCGGCGCGGGTACGTTCGCCGTGTGTTCCCCACCCGCACACCCCTGAAGTCGTCCTCCGCCGCCGTGACCGCGGCCGGAGCCGCCGCCTGCGCCGTCCTGGTCCTCGCCGTCGCCGCCCCCGCCTCCCTCGCCCAGGACTCCGTCCCCGCCGTCGGCGGGGAGCGGCTCGGCCGCCCGGCCGTCCAGGTCGCGCCGCTGGCCGGGGCGCCCGCGCTGCCGTCCGACCTGACCGGCCGCTCCTGGCTGGTCGCCGACGCGGCCACCGGCGAGGTGCTCGCCGCCCGCGACGCCCACCTGCAACTGCCCCCGGCCAGCACCCTCAAGATGCTGTTCGCGGACACCGTGCTGCCCAAGGTCGACCGGGCCACCGAACACAAGGTCACCAC
>NZ_JBHVET010000965.1:0-2583 GCF_042802135.1 Kitasatospora sp. NPDC057512 | reverse complement strand
TCGTCACACGGGTGGCGGCGGCGCCCTCGGCGTCGTGCGGTGCGCGCTTCCTCCCCGACCGTCCTGAACAGGGGCAAAGCGGTCAGCCGGGGCCCCACGCGATAGCCTGGAGGCCGATTGACGGGGCCGCGCCCACTGCGGGCGGGAGCCCACCAGCGCCCGGGCGCGCCCCGGGCGGCCGACGAAGCGAGGGGTAGCCCAGCCGTGCGCATTGCCAGGTTTTCCGTCCGGGAAGGGAGCCCTGCCGCCGGCAGCGTCTCCTTCGGCGTAGTGGAGGGCGACCCTTCCCGGCCCGAGTCGCTGGTCGTCCACGCGCTGGCCGGCCACCCGTTCGGCCAGCCCCAGCCCACCGGCGAGAGCTACCGCTTCCAGGACGTCCGGCTGCTCAGCCCGATGCTCCCGAACAAGATCGTGGCGGTCGGCCGCAACTACGCGGCGCACGCGGCGGAGCTGGGCAACGACGTCCCGGACGTCCCGCTCACCTTCTTCAAGCCGTCCACCTCGGTGATCGGCCCGACCGAGAGCATCGCCTACCCGCCGTTCTCCTCGGACGTCCACCACGAGGCCGAACTCGCCGTGGTGATCGGCCGGATGTGCCGCGAGGTGCCGCTGGACCGGGTGCCCGAGGTGATCCTCGGCTACACCTGCGCCAACGACGTCACCGCCCGGGACGTCCAGCAGCGCGAGGGTCAGTGGGCCCGGGCCAAGGGCTTCGACACGGCCTGCCCGCTGGGCCCGTGGATCGAGACCGACCTCGACCCGAGCGACCTCGCGATCACCTGCACGGTCAACGGCGAGCTCCGCCAGACCGGCCGCACCTCCCTGATGATCCGCTCGGTCGCCGAGCTGGTCGTCCACATCTCCGAGGCCATGACGCTGCTGCCCGGCGACGTCATCCTCACCGGCACGCCCGCAGGGGTGGGCCCCCTCAACGTCGGCGACGAGGTCGCCGTCTCCATCGAAGGCATCGGCACTCTCACCAACAAGGTGATCAAGCGTGGCTAACACTGACCCGGCCGTCCGGGTTCGCTTCTGTCCGTCCCCGACCGGCAACCCCCACGTGGGCATGGTCCGCACGGCCCTGTTCAACTGGGCCTACGCCCGCCACAACGGCGGCACGCTGGTCTTCCGGATCGAGGACACCGACTCCGCCCGCGACTCCGAGGAGTCGTACAACCAGCTGCTCGACGCGATGCGCTGGCTCGGCCTGGACTGGGACGAGGGCCCCGAGGTCGGCGGCCCGGACGCGCCGTACCGGCAGTCGCAGCGGATGGACATCTACGCCGATGTCGCCCGCCGCCTGCACGAGGCCGGCCACGCCTACCACTGCTACTGCTCCACCGAGGAGCTGGACGCCCGCCGCGAGGCCGCCCGCGCGGCCGGCAAGCCCTCCGGCTACGACGGCCACTGCCGCGAGCTGACGGACGAGCAGGTCGCCGTCTACAAGCTGGAGAAGCGCGAGCCGATCCTGCGCTTCCGGATGCCCGACAAGACCCTCTCCTTCGACGACCTGGTGCGCGGCACGCTCACCTTCGAGCCGGAGAACGTGCCGGACTACGGCATCGTCCGGGCCAACGGCGCCCCGCTGTACACCCTGGTCAACCCGGTGGACGACGCCCTGATGGGCATCACCCACGTGCTGCGCGGCGAGGACCTGCTGTCCTCCACCCCGCGGCAGATCGCGCTGTACGCCGCGCTCGCCGAGATCGGCGTCGGCGACGGCACCACCCCGCGCTTCGGCCACCTGCCGTACGTGATGGGCGAGGGCAACAAGAAGCTCTCCAAGCGCGACCCGCAGTCCTCGCTCAACCTGTACCGCGAGCGCGGCTTCATCCGCGAGGGCCTGCTCAACTACCTGTCCCTGCTGGGCTGGTCGCTGGCCGAGGACCGCGACCTGTTCGACATGGACGAGATGGTCGCCGCCTTCGACGTCGCCAAGGTGAACGCCAACCCGGCCCGCTTCGACCTGAAGAAGTGCGAGGCGATCAACGCCGAGCACGTCCGCCGGCTGGCCCCGGAGGACTTCGTCCGCCGCCTGGTGCCCTTCCTCCAGGGCGCCGAGCTGCTGCCGGCCGAGCCCACCGCCGAGCAGCTGGACCTGCTCGCCAAGGTGGCGCCGCTTACCCAGGAGCGGATGGTCGTGCTGAGCGAGATCGTGAACATGGCCGGCTTCCTGTTCGTGGCGCCGGAGAAGTTCGCCCTCGACCCGGACGACGCCGCCAAGGTGCTGACCGCGGACTCCCGCCCGGTGCTGGAGGCCAGCATCAAGGCGCTGGAGGAGCTCGCGGACTTCACCCCGGAGCCGATCCAGGCCGCGCTGCGCGAGGCGCTGGTGGAGGGGCTGGGCATCAAGCCCAAGTTCGCCTTCACGCCGCTGCGGGTGGCCGTCACCGGCCGACGGGTCTCCCCGCCGCTGTTCGAGTCCATGGAGCTGCTGGGCCGCCCGGAGACGCTGCGACGGCTGCGTGCCGCCCTGGACGCCCTCCCGGCCGCCTGAGGCGCCCTCCAGGGCACTGGCTGACGGATCCCTGCCGGACCGGCCCCGCACGGGCCGCCGAGCAGGCCGCGGGCCCGGCCTCGTGC
>NZ_JBHVET010000964.1:0-2584 GCF_042802135.1 Kitasatospora sp. NPDC057512 | reverse complement strand
TGGCGAGAATGGTCGTGGTGCCCTCCAGCTCGTCCGTGGCGGGCTGGTACTTCAACCGGACGTCGTAGTGCGAGACCCGGTACCCGCCGTTGCCGTAGGTCGGGTAGTACGGGTCGCCGACCCCGGCCGCGCCCGGCTGGAAGCCGGAAGCCGAGGCGGGAACGGCCAGGAACAGGCTCAGGGCACTGGCAGCAGAGACGATCAGCCTCTTGCGCACGTGGTCCTCCAGGGATCACCGGAACGATTGGGTCGGATCGATCCTTGTCCCGGAAGCCCCTCGTCCACTCCCCTCCGGTGAGATGTTCATGAAAAGAAACGCGCCGACACGACGGCTTCGCAGCCGTGCCGCGAAGCCGTCACACCGCCTCACCCGCCCCACCCACCCCTGAGGCCCCTTGTGGCCCCCTCACCCCTCCCACCCCTCACGCCCCGAGCACCACCGGCGCCCGCACCAACGAGCCGTACTCCGTCCACGAGCCGTCGTAGTTCTTCACGTGCGGGTACCCGAGCAGCTCGGTGAGCGCGAACCAGGTGTGCGCGGACCGCTCGCCGATCCGGCAGTACGCGATCACCTCGCGCTCCGGCTCCACGCCCTTCCCCCCGTACAGCGCCCGCAGCTCCTCCGCCGAACGGAACGACCCGTCGTCGTTGGCCGCCTGGGACCACGGGATGTTGACCGCGCCGGGGATGTGCCCGGGCACCTGCGCCTGCTCCTGCGGCAGGTGCGGGGGCGCGATCAGCTCGCCCCGGAACTCGGCCGGCGAGCGGACGTCCACCAGCACCGCGTCCGCCCCGGGCTTGGCGAACACCTCGGCCCTGGCCAGCACCTCGTCCCGCAGCGCCCGCAGCTCCGGCCGTTCGGGCCCGCCGAGCCGGTAGCCGCTGTGCTGGTAGTCCATCACCTCGCGGGTGAGCTCCCGCTCCTCCAGCTCCCACTTCTTGCGCCCGCCGTCCAGCAGCCGCACCGGCCCGAAGCCGCGCAGCCGCAACAGCCAGTAGGCGTACGCGGCGAACCAGTTGTTGTTGCCCCCGTAGAGCACCACGGTGGTGTCGTCCTCGACCCCGGCCGCCCGCAGCAGGTGCTGGACGCCGTCGCGGTCGATGTAGTCCCGGCCGACCTGGCTGTGCAGGTCGGTGGTCCAGTTCCAGCCGACCGCGCCGGGGATGTGGTCCCGGTCGTAGGCCTCGGTGTCCTCGTCCACCTCGACGACCCGGATCGTCCCGTCGTCCAGGTGGTGGGCCAGCCATTCGGTGCGGACCAACGCCTCGGGGTGCGCGTAGCCGTTGCCGGTCATCCCAGGCCCTCCTTCGCTCTGCCCAGGCTGCGGCGCCCGACCACGGGCACGGCGGGCCGCGCGAGGACGACAGGCGTACGGGCACGGCGAGGGGCCGGCGACCGGGCCGGACAGTTCGAACCTACGCCGCCCGCCCGGCCCCGGCCACCCCGCGCTCCCCGGCGCTCAGGAGAAGACGACGGAGCGCAGCTTCAGCCGGTCGCCGAGCTTCTTGCCGGGGTCCATGACGTAGAAGACGTCGCCCTCGCAGCCGAAGTCCAGGAAGACCGTGGCCGTGGACCGGGTGAGGTTCTGCGGCGCGAAGCCCGGGTCCTCCTCGGTCGTCCACGGCAGGTCGATGCACTCGCGGCTCTGCGGGTCGGCCAGGCCCACGGGGACCCCGGGGCCGACCTTGTAGAGGAAGTCGCCCGTCGCCGCATTGGCGGAGAACGGGACGGCGAGGACGAGGGCGACGGCGCTGGCGGCGGCCAGGATGGCGTTGCGGAGACGCATGAGTGAGGGCCTTTCAGGTGGTACTCGGCAGTACCCGGTTAATCGGTGCGAGATCACCCTAGAGGCCCAAAAACTGCAAAAACGGTTCTTCTAATCCACCCATTCGAGTGGTTTAAGGGTTAAAGCCGCGACCTGCCCCGTCATGCGAAACTCAGTTCGGCGGAGCCGTGAAGAGATACCCCGAATCGACGAGCACCGGCAGGTACGCCTTCAACGCCGCCACCGTCTGCGACCGGTCCCCGCCGCCGTCGTGGTTGAGCACGATCGACCCGGGCCGGACGTTCTTGAGGACCCGGTCGATGATCGCCGGGGTCCCCGGCCGGGCCCAGTCCCGCGGGTCCACCGACCAGGCCATGTTCCGCATCCCCAGGTCGGCGGCCACCTTGAGCGAGACCGCCGACCAGTCCCCGCCCGGCGCACGGAACCAGGTGGGCTGCCGGCCGGTGGTCCGCTGCAGCAGGTCGGAGGTGCGCTCCAGTTCGTCCCGCACCTTGCCCTCCGACATGTGCCGCAGGTCGGGGTGGGTCCAGGTGTGGTTGGCGATGTGGTGGCCGCGGTCCGCGATCTCCCGCACCAGGGCGGGGTGCTCGACCGCGTTCTCGCCGATCAGGAAGAACGTGGCCCTGATCCCGTACTGCTCGAACATCGACAGCACGGTCGGCGTGTACCGGGGGTCCGGGCCGTCGTCGATGGTGAGCGCCACCACCTTCCGCTCCGGGTCCAGGTCGTACACCGGCTTGCTCTCCGCCTCGGAGAGCAAGCCGCGCACGGGCACCGCGCTCGGCGCGGCGGCGGAC
>NZ_JBHVET010000963.1:0-2589 GCF_042802135.1 Kitasatospora sp. NPDC057512 | reverse complement strand
GCCGGAATCCGGGCCCGGGCCGTTCGTCCTGAACGTCAGAGGGCGGTGCAGACGGCGGTCGCGCGGATGGACTCGGTCGCGGTGCCGGTGTTGGTACCGCGCACGACCCAGGAGTTGTCGGTCGGGTAGGAGTCGGTGAAGAAGATCCGGTAGGCGCTGGTCTGGCCGCCACCGCCGGTGGGCACCTCCCCGGACGGACAGCTGACGACGGCGACCCCGTTGGCCCCCGGGTCCACGTCGATCCAGTCGCCGACGACCTGGTCGTGCGCGGCCATCAGTGCGGGGCTGACGGCGGCCGGGCCGTGCGGGACGACGACGGTCGGCTTGACGTTGGGCGTGCCCACGGGCGTGCCCACGGGCTTGCCCACCGGCTCGCCGACGGGCTCTCCGACGGGCTTGTGGCTGGGCTTGCCGTCGGCGACGGCGGCCACGGTGCCCGAGGCCAGGACACCGGCGACGGCGACGGCGAGGGCGGTCAGGACGAGGGGCTTCATGCGGGCCACGGAGGCTCCTGAGGGTTGCTGGTCGGGGTGCGTCGACGCGGGACCGTTCCCCGCGTCGAGGCCGATCCGTACCCGAACCCCCGACTCCGGCGCGGAGGCCCGCCGTACCGGTTACCCGGGCGGGGGAACACCGCTGCCCGGCCGGGCTAGCCGGGCCGGGCCACTCCGGCACCACCCCGCGCATCGCCCACACCGCGTACGGCCGCCCCGCCACCCACGTCCGCACCCGCGCCTGAGCGCCGCTCACCCCGCCGGTCACCCCGCCGGTTCGTGGCGGCCTCCCGCGGATCCCCGGGCCGGGCGGCCGGCCACCCGGGCGGAGGAACACCGCCGGTCGCGGGGCCGGCCCGGGCCGGCCCCGCGCGGGTGGTCCGGCTGCCCGGTCCGAGGTGGTGACCGTCCGGGGAGAGGCCCGGCAGGCGCCCCTACCGACCTGCCGCCACCTCCTGCGCGACGGCGCGGCGGGGGCGGGTGAACCAGCAGGCCAGCAGCAGGTTGGGCACCCAGCACAGCCAGGCGATGGCGGTGTAGGAGGCACGGAAGTCCAGGTGCGCGGCCGTCGCGGCGAGCAGCATGAGGCGCAGGGTGACGGCGGCGAAGGTGAGCGCGAAGCTGCGGATCATCCAGTGGCGGTGGTCGGCCACCCGGCCGTCGAGGATCGCCCGCAGCCCGCCGTGGCCGGTCACCAGCCAGGCCACGGCCAGGCCGACGAAGCCGAGCCTGGCCACCGCTCCCCCGTACGCGACGGGTGCCAGCAGCAGTGCGCCCACCCCGCCGACCAGGCAGCCGACCAGGTACGTGACGCCGATCCGGCGGTGCAGGCGGGGCCGGCGCTCGCGCAGGCGGGTGGAGAACTGCCAGGGCCCGACCGCGAGTGCGGTGATCGCGCCGAAGATGTGGATGTAGAGCGGGACTTCGTGGCGCAGGTAGGTGGCGCGCTGCTGCTCGAAGAACCCCGCGGGGTCGAAGCTGAAGTACTTGGCGGAGATCACGGCGATGAGGGTGGCGAGCACCGTCATGACGGCCCAGCCGGCCCGTGTGATGCGCATGGACCGAGTGTCGGCCCCGGCGGCCCGGGCCGACATCCGGGTTGCCCCCGAGAGGAACCCCCAGAGAACCCCACCTCCCGTACGGGGATGGGTACTTGACGCCTGCTGTCAAGATCGTTCCCTCGAAAGTGTTATTCCGGAACGGAGTTCCTTGGAATCGATCGCGGCGCGGCTAGCGTGAGCGGCGATCACCACGAGAACTCCCTCCGGAGCAAAGGAATCCCATGTCCGACGCCTACGTGTACGTCAAGGGCAATGCCTTGGCCGGGATGCATGGGTGATCTTCACTCTCAAGAGTGAAGATCACGTTCGGTTTCGGCCACATCGCACCGGGCCGCGCCCCCGAACGCCGCCGTCCCGGAAGGCTGATCACACCAAGACGACCGAGGAACGGGATCATGACGAGCGACAGCACCACCCAGCCGGCCCCCCGCTTCGCCCTTGTCCAGGGCACGTTCGAGATCGAGGGCCGCGACTCCGTGGTCCTGGACCTGTCCACCGAGGAGGCCCGGAAGCAGGCGGCCGCCACCACCATCACCCTCAAGGAGGGTGCCAACTACCGGGTGAAGCTGACGTTCCGGGTCTCCGGCGGGACCGTCTCGGGCGTCCTGTACACGAACCAGACCTACCGGAAGGGGCTCAGGGTCCAGAAGGACCGCCAGATGCTGGGCTCCTTCGGCCCGCAGGACCAGCCGCGCGAGGTCAGCATCCCCCGGCACGACTGGGAGGAGGCGCCGTCCGGCGTGCTCGCCCGGGGCGTCTACACCGCCAAGGGCACCTTCGTCGACGACGACGCCACCGAACTCGGCGACTGGGAATGGGCGTTCGAGATCAAGTCCGACTGGTAGGCGACGGTCCGACAGCAGCGGGGCCGCCCGGCATGGGGCGGCCCCTCCCGCCGTCGTCAGGTGGCGCGTCGGCCGTGGAGGAACTCTGGTCCCGGGGCAGCGCCATCCCCACCGGCCAGGCCCGCGCACAGGAAGTCGGCCCCGCCGACTTCTCACGGTCCGCACCGGCGGGTTCGACGTCCTCCGGAG
>NZ_JBHVET010000962.1:0-2591 GCF_042802135.1 Kitasatospora sp. NPDC057512 | reverse complement strand
CTGACGGGCCGCGCGTCGGGGCGGGAGCCCCGGCGGGCCTGACGCCCGACGCCGTCGGGCCGCTCCGGCGGCAGTCGCCTCGGCCGCCCCGGCCGGAACCGCGGGTGCTCCTCCGCTGCCGGCCCTCGGGCGAGCCGTCCACCGTCACGCCCAGCGGAGCTCGCGTGGCGTGTCAGGGGCTTCCTGCCCGCCCACCTGCCTGCCCGTCCGCCGGGCCGGTCCGCGTCCCGCGGGTGCTCCTCCGCGCCGCTCCGCCGGCCGTAAAACCGTTTGCGGACGACCGAGTCGCGGCCGACAATGGCGCTGCCGTCCGGCCAGCGACTCGAGGGGGCGTCATGGAGATCAGACCGGCCCGGCCGGAGGAGGCCGCGCTGCTCACCGGCATCGCACTGCGGTCCAAGGCGTACTGGGGCTACGACGAGGCGTTCATGGCCGCCTGCCGGGCGGAGCTGACCGTGGACGCCGCTGTGATCGAGCGGTCGGCCACGGCGGTGGCCGAGGACGCCGGGCGGGTCCTGGGCTTCGTCGCGCTCTCCGGGACGCCGCCGACCGGGTCGCTGGACCTGCTCTTCATCGAGCCGGAGTCGATCGGCCGTGGCGTCGGCCGCGCGTTGTTCGAGCGGGCGAGGGGCCTGGCCGTGGCGCGCGGCCTGCGTCGGCTCACCATCGAATCCGATCCGAACGCCGAGCCGTTCTACCTCGCGATGGGCGCCACCCGGATCGGCGCCGTCCCGTCCGGCTCGATACCGGGACGCGAACTCCCGCTGCTGGCCGTGGACCTGGCCATGCCTTAGGCGGGGGCGGAACGCTGCCGCCCGGGCCCGGCCCGGAGGCGCCCCCGCCGCCGTCTCCCGCTCCCGTCCCCTCCCGGCTGCGGAGCGTCCCCGCGCCTCGCCCGGGGCAACGGGGCGGTCCGCCGGGGCCGCTCAGTGGCCGCTCGGCAGTCCGCGGTGCTTGCACATGGCCGCTCCGGTGAGCAGTAGTCCGGCGGCGATGGGGACGAGGACGGCGGTCGCGGTGGCGGAGCCGTCTCCGGAGGTGGCCGCCGTGGCGGTGTCGGCGATGGCCGTCGTTTCGGGCGTGCTGTCGCGGTCCGGCGCGGGGGTGGCGGTGGAGTCGGCCGTGCTGCCGGTTTCGGCGGTGGGGCCGCCCTCGTCGACGGCGGTGGTCGCCTCCTGGAGCAGCGGTTCCGTCGCGGCCTCGCGTTGCCGGGGAACGGTGGAGAGGGCGGCGCCGCGGTGCCGGGTGGCGGAGGGCGGGTCGGCGGGTCCGCCCTCGGAGGAGGCGCGGGGGCCGTCGGGCCGGGCCTGGGCGGGGACGGTGCCGAGCAGGCCGGAGGCGAGCGCGAAGGCGTCGGGGACGGCCGCCCGCTGGCCGGGCAGGGGCAGGCCGCCGGCCCGGATGCGTTCCTGGAGGGTGCCGCCGACCGCCCCGGCGACCCCGGTGATCCCGTCGGCGGGGCCGTTGCCGGTCGGTTCCCCGGCGGGCCCGGGGGAGCGGCCCGGCGGCCCGGACCCGACGGGACGTTCGGCTGACTGCCCGTCGAGGGCGGGTCCGTCGAGCACCGGCCGGTCGAGTGCCGGTGCGGCCTGCAGCGCGCGGCGGACGGTGGGCGGGGCCGGGTCCGGCGCCGGGTCGGCGGTGGCCGCGTACGCCCCGGGGGCGCCGAATCCCCAGAGCTGTGCGAGCAGGGCCCCGGCGGCCGCGGCGACCCGGGGGCGGGGCAGCCGCCGGGCGATCCCGCGGCGGGCACCGGCGACGCCGCGCGGGACGCCGCGGGGGACGGGTTCCTGGGGCTTGGTCGCGTGATTGGCTCGCACGTGAATCGAGAACGAGCGGCCGGGCGGTGAGGTCACGCCCGCCGTCACGGACAGTCATCGTACGGGTGGCCCCGGGGCCTGTTCTCCCGGGGCCACCGACCGGGTGGCGGTCAGGAGTTGGGGCGCAGGGTCCAGGTGACCGTCATCACGCCGGTGACGGCGCCGTCGGCGCGGGTGATCTCGACGGTGACCGGGAACTCGGGGCGGCCGCCGGCGTCCAGCTCGGCGACGACCTCGGCGGCCGGGCGGCCGAGCACCGCGGTGGCGGTGACCTCGCCCATGGCCAGCTTCTTGTACGCGATCTCGGCGTTCACGGCGAGCGGCACGGCCCGGGACAGCTGGTCGCCGAAGGCGGCGAGCACGATGCAGCCGCTGGCGGACTCGGCCAGCGTGAACATCGCGCCGGCGTGCGGGCCGCCGACGTGGTTGTGGTACGCGGGCTGGTCCGGGAGGCGGAGCACGGCGCGCTCCGGGGTGGTCTCCAGGTACTCCAGCTTGAGGGTGTGCGCCATCGGCACGGTGGAGTCGAGCATCTGGCCGATCGTGGGAGTGGTCATGGCGACGATGTTACTAGTCGGTAGCTTCTGGGGGCAGGGGTCGCCGGAAGCCGATCCGGCGGGCGCGTGTGAGGGAGCGCACATGCGGACGAGGGGGCGCGTGCGTAGCTGAGGTCGTGTCCGGCTGAGGCCGTGTTCGACCGAGGTCCTGTTTGACCGAGGTCCTGTTCGGCGGGGGGGCGAAAACGCCTGAGGGGCCGATCTCTTGAAGAGC
>NZ_JBHVET010000961.1:0-2603 GCF_042802135.1 Kitasatospora sp. NPDC057512 | reverse complement strand
GAGCTGAACCGGGCGACGGCGGACCGCAGCCAGGCCACCGTCCCGGGCACACCGCCGGGGGCGCCGGGCGCTGCGGGCGCGGGGGCCGCCGCGGGCGGCGGCACCAGCGCCGGGTCGGCCAGGGCCGCCGTCACGTCGTCGTAGCGGGAGAAGGTCGTGGTCGCCGCCCCGGGGACCACCGTGGTTTCGCTCATGCCGTCATCGTGGCCCCGGGTCGTTTCGGCCCCGGCCGAACCATGCCGGGGCGACCCTGGAGGCATGTCCCCGGCACCGCTCCCCCACGCGGCCCCGCCGCTGCGACCGCCCCGTCCTCCGTACAAGGGCATCCACACGGCGACGGACCCACCCACGGACCCGCCCCCGGTACACCCACCCCCGTGCCCCGACCATGGAGGCATGACGCTCGCCGCCCTCGCCGCCCTGCTCGCCGACCCCACCCGCGCCGCCATCTGCTCCGCCCTGCTCGACGGCCGTGCCTGGACGGCCGGTGAACTGGCCCGGCACGCGCGCGTCGCGCCGTCCACGGCCAGCGAGCACCTGTCCCGGCTGATCGCGGGCGGGCTGCTGGCCGAGGAGCGGCAGGGCCGGCACCGGTACGTCCGGCTGGCCTCGCCCGCGGTGGCCACGCTGATCGAGGACCTCACCGTCTTCGCCGAGTCCGGCCCCGGCCCCGCGACCGCGCCCCGCAACCTGACCGAGGCCACCCGGCTGAGCGCCGAGGCCCGCGCCCGCACCTGCTACGACCACCTTGCCGGACGCCTCGGCGTGGCCGTGTCGGACGCGCTGTTCGCCCGCGGCCTGGTCAGCGAGGAGGACGGGCCGGCCGTCACCGTTCGCGGCCGGGACTGGCTGGCCGCGCAGGCGATCGAGCTGCCGCCGAGCGCGGGCCGTCGTGGCGGACGCCCGGTGGTGCGCAGCTGCCTGGACTGGACGGAGCGCCGCAGCCACCTGGGCGGGGCGCTGGGCGCGGCCCTCTGCCGGGCCGCCCTGGACCGCGCCTGGGTGGAGCGGATCGGCTCCGGCCGGGCCCTGCGGGTCACCCCGGACGGCGGCCGGGCGCTGCGCGAACTCCTCGGCGTGGAACTGCCCTGACGCCATCCCCGGCAGCGCTCCAACCCCCGCTTGAACCCCCGCTCGAAGCGCCGGGCGCCCCCGCTCAGCCCATCGACTTCGCCCCGTCCAGCGCCTCCCGGATGATGTCCGCGTGCCCGGCGTGCTGCGCGGTCTCGGCGATCAGGTGCAGCAGCACCCGCCGGGCCGACCAGGCCGTGCCCGGCGGGAACCAGGGCGCGGGCGGCAGCTCGTGGGCGGCGTCGAGGTCGGGCAGGCTCCGGACCAGCTCGTCCGTCCCGCGCGCCGTCCGCTCGTACTCGGCGAGCAGCCCGGCCAGGGTGTCGCCCTCCGCCATCCGGAACTGGGCCGCCCAGGCGTCCGGGTCGGCGGCGCCCGCGTCCCCGCTCCGCATCGCCTCCGCGCCGCCGGTGATGAACCGCGCCCAGCGCGCCTCGACCCCCGCCACGTGCTTGATCAGGCCGCCGAGGCTCAGCTCGCTGACCGTGGTGCGCTCGGCCGCCTGCGCGTCGGTGAGGTCCCGTACGGTGCGCCGCAGCAGTCCGCGGTGCTTGTCCAGCGTCTCGACGAGGTCCTCGCGCTCACCCATCGGCCACCCCTGTCGCTCGTCGTCCCGTCGGACCCATCAGACGTCCTCCGTCTCCGGCTGCTCCCCTACCCGCCGGTCGAGGTCGATCAACCCGAAGGCCGCGCCCTGCGGGTCGCCGACCGCCGCGAACCGGCCGAACGGGCTGTCCATCGGCCCGAAGTACACCGTGCCGCCGCGCGCCGTCAGCCGCCCGATCGCGGCGTCGGTGTCGTCCACCGCGAAGTAGACGCTGATGTACGAGGGCGCCTCGGGCGGCAGGAAGTCGCCCTCCGCTCCCATCCGGCCCAGCACCGGCCGGCCGCCGACCTGGAACATCCGGTAGTCGAAGTCCCCGCCCGCCATCTTCCGCACGCCGTACGGGAAGACCGCCGGGAAGAAGGCGTCCGCCTTCGCGGGCTCGCGGGTCACCACCTCGGCCCAGCTGTACGCGCCAGGCTCGCCCTGCTTCTCGAAGCCCTCGTGCCGCCCGGCCTGCCAGACGCCGAACACCACGCCGCCCGGGTCCCTGGCGATCACCAGCGTGCCGAAGTCGCCGACCTGCATCGGCCCCATGACCACCTCGCCGCCGTTGGCGCGGATCCGTGCCGCGGTGGCGCCGGCGTCCGGCGAGGCCAGGTACAGGCACCATGCCGACTGGGCCTCCGCGCCGGGCATCGGCGGCACGATCGCGGCGACCGCCTTGCCGTCCGAGTACGCCTGGGTGTAGTTGCCGAACTCCGACGAGCTCTCGCCGAAGGTCCAGCCCAGCACGTCGCCGTAGAAGGCCTTCGCACCCTCCAGGTCGGTGAACATCGCGTCGGCCCAACAGGGTGTGCCCTCAGGTAGCGCAGCCATCTCTCTGCCCTCGTGTGTGGCGAAGTGCGCGCGCCGGGAGGGCGCACGCCGGCCCCCGGTTCGTCAGCCTAGCCACGGCACGCCGCACCCGCGCGGGCTGGAACCCGCG
>NZ_JBHVET010000960.1:0-2608 GCF_042802135.1 Kitasatospora sp. NPDC057512 | reverse complement strand
TGGTGGGGGTCGGTTCCACGGCTCCCGGTCCGGGTCCCCCACAGGTCGCCGGTTCCGGCTGGACCGTCGGTCAGTCCTTCGCCTCGACCTCGACGGCGGCCCGGATGTCCAGCGTGCGCCGGGCCAGTTCCCCGGGCTCGCTGGCGCCCGTCTCGTCGACGACGACGCCGACGGTGCTGCCGTCCGCCCAGGCGCAGGTGGTCTGGGGCAGGGCCGGGAAGTCGAGCACCGCGCAGTCCATCGCGCCGCCGAGGGGGCCGGCCGGGTAGTCCTGGCGCTCGACCACCACCGGGTCATCCGACGGGGCGCCCGTCGTCTGCGTCTCCGTGCCGAAGTACTTGTCCAGCTCCCGCCGGACGTCCGGGAAGCTGCCGGTCAGCCCGATCACGGTCAGCGTGGATTCGGTCGCCCCGGCGGGGCCGTAGCCGGCCACCGTCAGCTCCCGGTACGGCCGCAGGGCCGTCATCTGCCGCTCGATGTCGGCGCGCAGGGTCAGGATGCTGTCCTCGTCCGGGAGCCGCACCTGGTCGCCGATCCGGTCCGCGAGCACGATCCGGTGCCGCGTCGGGGCGCCGACCCCGGTCACCGCCGCGACGGTCACCGCGGCGAACAGGACGACGACCACGGCCCCCGCGATCACGGCACTGCGGGGCACCCGCCGGTACCAGGGCAGCGGAGCCACCGGCTCCAGGGTGTTCGCCCAGATCGCCCGGAGGCCACTGGGCTCCTCGGTGACCTGGGCACTCTCGGAAGCGGTCGTATCGTCACTCTGCACGGGCCCGGATCCTACGGCAGCGCCCGCAAGACCCGCCGGGGTTTTCCAGGCGCCGCCACAGGTGGCAGCCGCGTCCCCGACCGCACGGGACGGAACACCCGCGGCCGTCGCGGGTGAGGCGGCCATCCGCCGACCGCACGAGAAGTCGGCCCGGCCGACTTCTCACGCGGCCGGGGTGGTCCCCGCATGGTCCGGCGGGACACACACGCGCACGCGCCCCTGGCAGCTCCCGCACGCCTCTACCGCCCGGTGCGGTGCTGCGCCAGATTGGTCGCCGACCGTTGAGTACGACCGAAGGGACGCTGCGATGGGCGAGCACGAGAAGCAGCCGCCGGATCCCGGGCAGGGGACTCCGCCGCCGAACAACAGCGACAGCAAGGTCGACGTTCCGCCGCCGGGCAACGGGAAGCACAAGAAGTGACGGCCGGCGACGACGGGGGCCTGGCCGGGCATCGGGCAGGCCTGCACGCGGAGATGGAGCGGGGCGGGGCGTGGCCGGCCGACTCGCCGTGGCTGCGCCAGGCCTTCGCCGCGCTGCCCCGGGACGGGTTCGCACCGGACCGGTTGTGGCGGTGGGACGGCCGGGCCTACGTACCGCTCGACCGCGCGGTGGATCCGGGCGGCTGGGCGGGTGAACTGTACTCCGGGGCCCACTC
The DNA here is from genome assembly GCF_042802135.1 of Kitasatospora sp. NPDC057512. Lineage (NCBI taxonomy): Bacteria > Bacillati > Actinomycetota > Actinomycetes > Kitasatosporales > Streptomycetaceae > Kitasatospora > Kitasatospora sp. NPDC057512. The sequence goes on along the minus strand of NZ_JBHVET010000960.1, from coordinate 1,177 downwards.
CGCAGCCGTCACCCAGCTCACCGGAGGACTCCCGTCGTCGTCGTTGTCCGCGCCCTCCGTGGTGGCGGACATGCTGGACAGCCTCCGCGTGGAACCGGGGCACCGGGTGTGGGACCTCGGCACCGGCCAGGGCTGGACGGCGGCACTGTCCGCCTGGCGGGCCGGGCCCAGGCTGGTGGTCGGCACCGAAGTCGACGAGCACCTGGCCGCGTTCGCCCGCACCCGACTCGCGGCCGCCGGGCTCGACGCCGAGGTGACGGCAGGCGACGGCACCGACGGCGGGGTGCCGGGCGGCGGCCAGGTCGACCGGCTGCACGCCACCTACGCCGTCGAGACCGTGCCCTGGTCCTGGGTGGAGGCGGTACGGCCCGGTGGGCGGATCGTCTACCCCTGGGGCCGGTTGGGGTACGTCGCCCTCACCGTCGCCGCCGACGGCGCCGCCGCACACGGCTGGGTCCACGGCCTGGCCCAGTTCATGGGCGACCGGACCGGTCCGGCCCAGCCGAGCACCGGCCCCGCCGCCCATGCGCAGGTGCGCGGCGGTGCCGAGCCCGAGGTGCACGGGGCACTGGACCGCGACCCGGCCGGCCTGGAGGACTGGCACCTCCGGTTCGCGCTGCGCGTCGCCGTCCCGGACGCCGTGCTGTTCACCGCGCGGGGCGAGGACGGGCCCGCCACCCTGGTCCACGACGGGGACCGCTCGTGGGCCGAGATCCGCCCCCGTACGGACGGCGGGCCGCAGCTCCTCCAGGGCGGGCCGCGCCGCCTCGGCGACGAGGTGCTGGCCGCCTGGACGCAGTGGGAGGTGCTGGGCCGCCCCGACCTGTACGACTACGGCATCACCGTCACCCCCGACTCCCAGTGGGCCTGGCAGGGCGACCCGGACACCGGCCCGAGATGGCCCATCGGCGGCCGGCACCCGGCCGCGCGGTGACCGTGCGACCTCCCGAGGAGCCCCGGCGCTCGCGCCCGGGGCGGCCGCCGCGTCGCGCTGGTCGGGCCGCCCCTTCGGGCAACGGAGCCGCGCTGAACGACGTTCTCCGGCGATTCGGGCCGGACGAGGACTTCGCGGCGGATGTGGCGTCCGCTCGCGCCGAGTTCGCAGAGGCCGCCGAGCTCACCGATGAGGTGGCCATGGCCGCCGTCACCGCCGGTGAACCTCCCTCCACCTGAGGGG
>NZ_JBHVET010000959.1:0-2619 GCF_042802135.1 Kitasatospora sp. NPDC057512 | reverse complement strand
GGGCGGGGTCGTGGACGGGGGTCACGATCACGCCCGCGGGGCCGCCCCAGGGTGTCTGGGCGTCCGGGGCCCGACCCCGACCGCACTACTCCGGGCTGTCCCCGAGGTCCGCCAGCAGGGTGCGCATCGCCTCGACGAGCGCCGTCCGCTGCGCCTCGTCGAGGCCCGCCAGCATGCGGTACTCGGTGGCGAGGTGGTCGGGCAGCGCACGGTCGATCAGGTCCCGGCCCTCCGGGGTGAGGGCGACCTCACGGCTGCGGCCGTCCTGGTCGCTGCGGGCGCGGGTGACCAGGCCGCGGGCCTCCAGCCGGTCCAGGCGCTGGGTGATGGCGCCGGAGGTGACCATCGCGGACCGCATCAGGCCGGTGGGGGTGAGGCGGTAGGGCGGGCCGCTGCGCCTGAGGGTGGCGAGGACGTCGAAGGAGGCGGCGTCCAGCCCGTGCTCGGCGAAGGTGCGGTTAAGCGCCGCGTCCACCAGCCGGTAGAGGCGTTTGAGCCGGCCGAACACCTCCATCGGGGAGACGTCCAGGTCGGGGCGCTCAGTGCCCCACTGCGCGACGACGCGGTCCACATGATCTGCCACGGGTTCAGGGTAGGCGATCCCGACCATATTCCTTAGCACTGAGGTAACTGTGAGCCACGTCACTCACTCGATGCGGTGAAGAATGCCTTAGCACTGAGATACATTGCCTTAGTGCTAAGAAATCGCCTCGCCCTCGTCCTGGTGACGGCCCTCGCCCCGGCGGTCTGGGGCACGACCTACCTGGTCACCACCGAACTCCTGCCGCCCGGGCGCCCGCTGCTCGCCGCCGTCATCCGCTGCCTGCCCGCCGGACTCCTCCTGATCGCCCTCACCCGCCGCCTGCCGCAGGGCAGTTGGTGGTGGCGCTCGCTGATCCTCGGCGCGCTGAACATCGGGGTGTTCCAGGCGCTGCTCTTCATCGCCGCCTACCGTCTGCCCGGCGGCATCGCCGCCACCGTCGGCGCCGTCCAACCCCTGGTCACCGCCGCGCTCTCGGCCCTGGTCCTCGGCGACCGGCTCACCCTGCGCACCGTGCTGGCCGGGATCGCGGGCGTCGCCGGCGTCAGCCTGCTGGTACTGCGGGCCGACGCCGAGCTGGACGCCGTCGGAGTGGTCGCCGCGCTCGGCGGTGCCGTGGTGATGGCCGCCGGCATCGTCCTCTCCAAGCGCTGGGCCTCCCCCGCGCCGATGCTCGCCACCACCGGCTGGCAGCTCACCGCCGGCGGGCTGCTGCTGGTGCCGGTCACGCTGCTCACCGAGGGCGCGCCGCCGTCCCACTACAGCCTCGCCAACGTGCTCGGCTATACCTACCTCTGCCTGATCGGCGCGGCCGTCACCTACGTGCTCTGGTTCCGCGGGCTCCGCGCGCTGCCGCCGACCTCGGTCTCCTTCCTCGCACTGCTCAGCCCGGTGGTCGCCACCCTGCTCGGCTGGCTGGCGCTCGGCCAGGACCTCAGCCCGCTCCAGGCGCTCGGCGCCCTGGTCGTGCTCGGCTCGCTGCTCGCCGCCCAGACCCAACGGCCGCGCACCGCACCGGGATCGGCTTCGGTGACCGAGCCGATGGCCGCTCCACGGTCCGTCCGCGAGAACGTCTGACCCCGCCCCGCCCCACCGTTCCCACCCCTTTCCCACCACCTTCAGGGAGTACCCCATGCGCATCACCGTGTTCGGCGCCACCGGCAACGTCGGCGGCCGGGTCGTGGCCGAGGCCCTGTCCCGCGGCCACCACGTCACCGCCGTCGTACGGGACCCGGCGAAGCCGCGCGACCTGCCGTCCGCCGTCACCCTGGTCGTCGGCGACGCCCGGGCGCCCGAGGACGTCGCCCGGATCGCGGCCGGACAGGACGTGGTGGTCACCGCCACCCGACCGGCACCAGGCAGCGAGCACGAGCTGGCCATCGCCACCAAGGGCCTGCTGGCCGGGATCGCCGGCACCGGTGTGCGGCTGCTGGCCGTCGGCGGTGCGGGCAGCCTGCTCGTCCCGGGCGGCGGCGGGACCACCCTGGTCGACAGCCCCGGCTTCCCCGACGCGATCCGGCCGATCTCTCTGGCCTGCGGTGAGCAGCTCGACCTCTTCCGCGCCGCCGGCCCGGACACCGACTGGACGTACCTGAGCCCGGCCGCGCTGCTGGAGCCCGGCGTGCGCACCGGCCGGTTCCGGACCGGCCGCGACGAACTGCTGGTCGACGCCGAGGGCAACTCGGCGATCTCCATGGAGGACCTCGCCGTCGCACTCCTCGACGAGGCCGAGCGGCCCGCCCACCGCCGGGCCCGCTTCACCGCCGCCTACTGACCGCCTGACCACCCACCTGATCGCCTGCGGTCCTGGCACCCCCGCCCCGGCGGGGGTGCACCCAGCACCACCCCGAAGACGGCAGTGGGGATGATCGATCGCCAGGCCGGCGCCGGACATGATCGTTCCTGTGACCAAGACCGTGACCAAGTCCGTGACCAAGACCCAGGCCCAGAACCAGACCCGGACCAAGGCCGGGACCCGGTCCGCCGAGTCCGCCCCGCGCCGCGCCCGGCGCGGCCGCCGTGCCGCCCTGGCCGTCGCCGCCGCCCTGCTGGCCGGCCTGGCGGCGCCCGCCCCCGCG
>NZ_JBHVET010000958.1:0-2619 GCF_042802135.1 Kitasatospora sp. NPDC057512 | reverse complement strand
CCGGCGCGGGCCCCGGAACCCGTCTCAGTCCTCGTCGTAGCGCGGGTCGATGGCGTCGGGCGACAGCCCGAGCAGCTCGGCGACCTGTTCGATCAGGATCTCGTGCACCAGCGCCGCGCGGTCCTCCCGGGTCTTCGCCCGGATCTCCACCGGCCGCCGGTACACCACGATCTGGCTCTTGCGCCCCTGCCGGCCGGGCGACACCCGCCCCAGCGGCACGCCGTCCTCGGCGCCGGCGCCGTCCGGCTCGCGCAGCGGCACCTCCTGGACGGCGAACTCCACCTCGATCAGCTGCGGCCAACGCCGTTCGAGGCGCTCCACCGACTCGCGCACGTAGTCGTCGAACAGTTCGGAGCGGGTGAGCGAGATCGGCACCTGGGGCGGCGCCAGCGGGCCGCGCAGGCCCCGCCCGTGCCGGTCGCGGTGCCGGGGGCGGCGCGCCGGGCCTGTCGATGACTGCGGTGCGGAGCTGTCCATATCACTGCCGAGGGTAGTCCTTGGACGGTCGGAAGTGGACCACTCCGACCGGGAATCACACGGGGCGTGGGATACGCGGCCCAGGCGCCCGCGGGGCGACACGGCACCCCCTCCGGGCAGGCGGTCTTCGCTCCCCGGCGGGGAGTGCGGTACCGTCCACCCTCGTGAGCTCTGTACGTCGTTGTTCGCGGACCGCGTGCGGCCGGCCGGCCGTCGCGACGCTGACGTACGTCTACGCGGACTCCACCGCCGTCCTCGGGCCGCTCGCCACCTACGCCGAGCCGCACTGCTACGACCTGTGCGCCGAGCACGCCGAGCGCCTCACCGCCCCGCGCGGCTGGGAGGTCGTCCGGCTCGCCGCCGAGGCCGGGCCGCTGCGCCGCAGCAGCGACGACCTGGAGGCGCTGGCCAACGCCGTGCGCGAGGCCGCCCGCCCGCAGACCCCCCGTCAGGGCCGCGGCTTCGAGGGCGAGTCCACCGAGGGCAGCCGCCGCGGCCACCTCCGGGTGCTGCGCTCGCCCGACAACTGACACCCCTCCCGGTACGGGGCGTTCCCGGTCCTGGCACGGGGCGTTCGTCCGGCCCGGGTACGCTGCCCGTCTACCGTCACCGCGCCCGTCGACCGACGCGCGGTGGCCGCGACGTTTCGTGATCAGTCCTAAAACCAGGGTGGAGCCGCAGTGCGCGACCTCAAGCAGCTCGTGAAGGCGTACGACGTCCGAGGCGTCGTCCCGGACCAGTGGGACGAGAGCCTGTCCCGGGCCTTCGGTGCCGCGTTCGTGCAGGTCACCGGCGCGACCGCGATCGTGGTCGGGCACGACATGCGGCCCTCCTCGCCGTCGCTGAGCCTGGCCTTCGCCGAGGGCGCCGCGGCCTACGGCGCCGACGTGGTGCAGATCGGGCTGTGCTCCACCGACCAGCTGTACTACGCCAGCGGCAAGCTCGACCTGCCCGGCGCGATGTTCACCGCCAGCCACAACCCGGCCCAGTACAACGGCATCAAGCTGTGCCGGGCCGGCGCCGCCCCGGTCGGCCAGGACACCGGCCTGTCCGAGATCCGCGAGCTGGTCGAGTCCTGGACCGCCGAGGACGACACCGTCACCGTCCCGGCCAAGGACGTGAAGCCGGGCGCGCTGTCCGCCCAGGACACCCTGCGCGGCTACGCCGACCACCTGCTGGGCCTGGTCGACCTCACCGCGATCCGTCCGCTCAAGGTCGTGGTGGACGCCGGCAACGGCATGGGCGGCCACACCGTGCCGACCGTCTTCGACGGCCTGCCGATCGAGCTCGTCCCGATGTACTTCGAGCTGGACGGCACCTTCCCGAACCACGAGGCCAACCCGCTCGACCCGAAGAACCTGGTCGACCTCCAGGCCCGGGTCCGCGAGGTCGGCGCCGACGTGGGCCTGGCCTTCGACGGCGACGCCGACCGCTGCTTCGTCGTGGACGAGCGCGGTGAGCCGGTCTCCCCGTCGGCGATCACCGCCCTGGTCGCCGTCCGCGAGATCGCCCGCGCCCGGGCCGCCGGCGAGGCCGAGCCGACCGTCATCCACAACCTGATCACCTCCTGGACCGTCCCCGAGGTGGTCCGCGAGCTCGGCGCCAAGCCGGTGCGCACCCGGGTCGGCCACTCCTTCATCAAGCAGGAGATGGCCGAGACCGACGCCGTCTTCGGCGGCGAGCACTCCGCGCACTACTACTTCCGCGACTTCTGGCGCGCCGACACCGGCATGCTGGCCGCGCTGCACGTGCTGGCCGCGCTCGGCGGGCAGCCGTCCGCGCTGTCCGGGCTCACCGCCGAGTACGACCGCTACGCCGCCTCCGGCGAGATCAACAGCACCGTGGCCGACCAGGCCGCCAGCACCGCCGCCGTCCGCGCCGCCTACGCGGGCGGGGAGGGCACCACGGTGGACGAGCTGGACGGCCTGACCGTGGCCGGCCCGGACTGGTGGTTCAACCTGCGCGCCTCCAACACCGAGCCGCTGCTGCGCCTGAACGTCGAGGCCAAGGACCCGGCGAAGATGGCCGAGCTGCGCGACGGCGTGCTCGCCGTCGTCCGCGGCTGAGCCCCTCGCCCGGGCTCGCGCCCGCGCGGAGCGCCTGAGCACGGGCCCCGGTGCCCCGGCCGGTAGGGTTTCCTAT
>NZ_JBHVET010000957.1:0-2626 GCF_042802135.1 Kitasatospora sp. NPDC057512 | reverse complement strand
GCTTACGACTGGGTTGCGCGGGCGCGGCAGCGGGTGAGGGCGTAGGTGATGCGGCGGTCGGAGGGGAGGGTGGTGGCGAGGAGTTCGCCGGCGGTGACGAGGGTGGTCCAGTAGAGGGCGGGGTCGCCGGTGCGGGGCTGGGGGTGGGCGGCGGCGAGGGACAGGTAGGCGGCGGTGAGGTTGCCCGTGGTGAACCAGCGTTGGAGGCCGTGGTGGTGGCCTGGGCGGATGCCGCCCATGGCGTCGATGGCGACCAGGAAGTGTTCGACGACGGCGAGTTCGGTGTCGGTCAGGGACTTGGGGATGTCGAAGACCCCGAGGGCTTCGAGGAGTTCGCCGGTGTCGTTCTCGGTGTCGGGGCGGGGATCGGCGAGGAGGGCGTCGTAGCACTCGGCCAGGCGGCGGGTGGTTTCGGCGAGGGGGATGTCGAGGGCGAGGCAGACTGCGCGCGCGACGGGCAGCGGCGGGTGGCCCAGGCGGGCGAGGAGGGCGTAGGTCGCGGCCGGGGTGGCCCCACGGGAGAGGGTGTGCCGGGCGAGGGTGGCGAGGTTCATGAAAGAGGCGACTCTCAGGCGAGGGTGACGACGGGGGCGATATGGGCCCAGACGAACTTGCCGATACCACCGGGACGGGAGGCGCAACCCCACCGTTCGGCAAGTTCGTCGACGAGGAACAGACCGCGCCCCTTCTCATCGTCGGGGGCGGCGGTCCGGAGGATCGGCCGTCCGGTGCCGGCATCGTGGACTTCGAGGCGCAAGCGGGAGCTGACGAGGGCGAAGCGGACCTCGATGTGGCGGTCATCGGGGGCGTCGGAGTGCTGGACGGCATTGGCGAAGAGCTCGCCCAGCAGCAGCTCGGCGGTGTCGCGGTAGCGCTCCCCGGAGGGCAGCCCGGCAAGGTAGGCCCGGAGCAAGTACCGGGCCAGGGGCGTGGATTCGGTCCGCGCGTCGAGGCACGCGACGAACATGCGGGGGCGGCGGGACGTGACCATGGCGGAGCACCTCGAAAGGGAGACGGAGACGGGGGCCATTCGCACCACGGCTGGTGATTGGCCGATGACGAACAGTCAACCGCCATGCCCCACGGTCGGCTATGGTCAAGGCGCGCCGGGACGTTGAAACCCTTGAAACCCGCCCGCAAGGGGGAACTGTCGTGCGAAACGACCGTGAGCCGAACCACAGGCTCGCCTCACTGATGGCCGAAGCGGCCTGGGGGAACGGAGATTTGGCCCGGGCCGTCAACCGGACCGGCACCGAGACCGGGCAGCGGCTCAAGTACGACGCCTCGTCCGTCTCCCACTGGCTCAGCGGCACCTCGCCTGCGGCGAAGTCCCTGCCGGCCGTCCTGGAGACCCTGGCGCGGAGGCTCAAGCGGCCGATCACCGCCTTCGAGGCCGGATTCCGCGCGACGCCTACCCCTGTTGACCAGCCGACGGATACGGTGTCAGGGCTGATCGACCTGGGGAGCCTCGATATGGACCCGTCCCGGCGCGGAATCCTCACGGCCAGCCTCTACTCGGTGGCCCTCACCATCCCGGGCTGGCCCGACGTGGTGGGCCGCTTCGAGAGACTGCGGACCGACCCGCACCTGCGGATCGGCATGGCGGAGGTCCAGGCGGTCGCGGCGATGACCGAGCGGATCAGCGACCTGGACGACCAGTTCGGCGGCCGGATGACCCGTCCGATGGCCGCCTCGTTCCTGGTCAACACGATCGTCCCGTACCTGCGGGCGGACGCCGGCGAGGACGTCCGCAAGGCCATGCTGTCGGCCGCCGCCGACCACTGCTACCTGACCGGCTACATGGCCGTGGACGAACGCCACGACTCCCTGGCCCAGCGCTACTACTTGAAAGCCCTGGAGCTGGCCGGGCACGCGGGCGACCACCTCACCTACTGCACCACCCTGCGCGGCATGAGCGTCCAGGCCGTCAATCTCGGCCACGGCAGCAGCGCCCTGCGGCTCGCGGAAGCCGCCTCGGCCGCTTCCCCGGAGGCCGGTCCCCGCATGAGGGCCTTCCTCGCCGGCCAGCAGGCCCACGCCCTCGCCCAGACCGGGGACAGGATCGGAGCCCTGCACCACCTGCGCACAGCGGAAGTCGCGATGGATCAGGCCGAGTCGAAGGCGAAGGTCGTCGGCCGCTACGATCCGGCCGCCCTCGCGTACCACGTCGCCCAGGTCAACTACGAGCTCGGCGACCGCGATGGCGCGATCCGCGCGCTCCAGCACTCCGAGAAGCTCCGACCCCCGGTGTACCGCGGGTCCCGTGTACGCGCCCTCTCCATGCTCGCCGAATGGCAGCTCGGAGCCGGCCGACTGGAAGAGGCCGTCCAGAACTGGCACCTCGCCCTGGACGACTATCCGACCATCCAGTCCGGCCGGGCCGACGACCGCTTCCGCTCGATGCTCTCCGCGACCCGGCCGCACCGCCGCAACCCCCACGTGCGCGGGCTCCTCGAACGCGCCCGCCCCATGGCGGGCGGCCGAGGACCGGCGCGAACGGTACAGAAGGCCACGGCATGACCAGCGGTGAACCGGGCGTGCCTCGGGATTCCGGACGGGCCGTCGCACGCCGCCCTGTCCTACTACCTCGGCCCGCATCGACTCGCTCGGCGCTCCTGAACCCCGC
>NZ_JBHVET010000956.1:0-2629 GCF_042802135.1 Kitasatospora sp. NPDC057512 | reverse complement strand
GTGACGGGGTGCGTCAGGCCTTCTCGGTGACCCCGGCGGAGTCGAAGGTGGCTACATCGTGCATCGCCCGGGCCGCGCTCTGCACCAGCGGCAGGGCCAGCAGGGCACCGGTGCCCTCGCCCAGCCGCAGGTCCAGGTCGATCAGCGGGCGCAGGCCGAGCTTCGCCAGCGCGGCCTGGTGGCCGGGCTCGGCGGAGCGGTGGCCGGCGATGCAGGCGGCCAGCACCTCGGGGGCGATGGCCTTGGCCACCAGCGCGGCCGAACCGGCGATGACGCCGTCCAGGATCACCGGGGTGCGCAGCGAGGCGGCGCCCAGCAGGAAGCCGGCCAGGGCGGCGTGCTCCAGGCCGCCGACGGCGGCGAGGACGCCGACCGGGTCGCTCGGGTCGGGCTGGTGCAGGGCCAGCGCGGCGCGGATGACCTCGACCTTGCGGGCGTGGGTCTCGTCGTCGATGCCGGTGCCGCGGCCGGTGACCTCGGCCGGGTCGAGGCCGGTGAACACCGAGATCAGGGCGGCCGAGGCGGTGGTGTTGGCGATCCCCATGTCGCCGGTGACCAGTGCCTTGTTGCCCGCCGCGACCAGGTCGCGGGCGGTCTCGATGCCGACCTCGATGGCCTTGAGGGCCTCCTCGCGGGTCATCGCCGGGCCCTGGGTCATGTCGGCGGTGCCGGGGCGGACCTTGCGCGGCAGCAGGCCGGTGGCGCGGCCCTGCTGGACGGCGTCCGGCAGTTCGGCGGCGACGCCGACGTCGACGACGCAGACCTCGGTGCCGATCTGCTTGGCGAAGGAGTTGATCACCGCTCCCCCGGCCAGGAAGTTGCCGACCATCTGGGCGGTCACCTCCTGCGGCCAGGGGCTGACGCCCTGGGCGTGCACGCCGTGGTCGCCGGCGAAGATCGCCACGCAGGCGGGCTCCGGGAGCGGCGGCGGGCACTTGCGGGACAGGCCGCACAGCTGGGCGGAGATGATCTCCAGCATGCCGAGCGAGCCGGCCGGCTTGGTCATCCGCTTCTGCCGGTCCCAGGCCTCGCCGAGCGCCTTGGCGTCCAGCGGGCGGATGCCGCGCAGGGTGTCGGCGAGCAGGCTCTGCGGCTCCTCGCCGGGCAGCGCGCGGTTGCCGTACTGCTCCTCGTGGACGACCCAGGACAGCGGGCGCTTCTTGGCCCAGCCCTGCTGCTCCAGCTCGGGCTCGTCCGGGAACTCGTCGACGAAGCCGACGCACAGGTAGGCGACGACCTCCAGGTGCTCGGGCAGGCCGAGCTCGCGGACCAGCTCCTCGTCGTCGAAGAAGCTCACCCAGCCGACGCCCAGGCCCTCGGCGCGGGCGGCCAGCCAGAGGTTCTCGACGGCCAGGGCGGCCGAGTACGGGGCCATCTGCGGCTGGGTGTGCCGGCCCAGGGTGTGCCGGCCGCCGCGGGTGCGGTCGGCGGTCACCACGATGTTGACCGGGGTGTCGAGGATGGCCTCGATCTTGATTTCCTTGAACTGCTTGGCCCGGCCCTTGGGCAGCGAGTCCGCGAACGCCTCGCGCTGGCGCTCGGCCAGGGCGTGCATCCGCCGGCGGGTCTTCGCCGAGCGGATCACCACGAAGTCCCAGGGCTGCGAGTAGCCGACGCTGGGCGCGGTGTGGGCGGCCTCCAGGACGCGGATCAGCACCTCGTGCGGGATCGGGTCCGGTCGGAAGCCGTTGCGCACGTCGCGGCGCTCGCGGATCACCTGGTGGACGGCCTCGCGGCCGGCCTCGTCGTAGCCGGGGGCGGCCGGGCCGCGCGGCTCGGCGGGCTCCTCGGGCTGCGGCTCCGGCTGCTCCTGCGGCTCTTCGGCGGCGGGCTGCTCCTCGGTGGCGGGCTGCTCCTCGGTGGCCTCGGCGGCTTCGGCGGGCTCCGCGGCCTCGCCGGCGTCGGCGACCTCGGTGACCTCGCCGGTCTCGGCGGGCTCGCCGGTCTCGGCGGCGGGCTGCTCGGCCTGGGGCTGCTCGGCGGCTTCGGCGGCCTGCTCCTGGACGGGCTCGGCCTCGGCGGCCTCGGCCTCGGGCTCGGCCGGGGACTCCGCCTGCTCGGCGGCCGGCTCCGCGGGGGCCTCGGACTCCGGAGCGGCGGCGACGGGCTGCTCGGCGACGGCCTCGGCGACCTGCTCCTGGACGGGCTCGGCCTCGGCGGCGGGCTCCTCGACGGCCTCGGCGGGCTGCGCCGCCTCCGCCTCGGGGGCGGCCTCGACCGGAGCCTCGACGGCCGGCTCGACAGCTGCGGCGGCGTCGGCCTCCGCCGGCGCCTCCACGGGCTGCTCAGCGACCGGCTCGGCGACGGCCTCGGCCGGGACCTCGGCCTGCTGCTGCGGCTGCTCGCCCTCGGCGGCGGGCTCGGTGACGGCCTGGCCGGAGGGCATCTCACCGGTACCCGCGGCGGTCTCCGCCACCGGCTCGGCGACGACCTCCGGCACGGCTTCGGCCGGGTGGGCCTGCTGGGGGGCCTCGGCGACCTCGGCGGCTTCAACGACCTCGGCGACCGGGGCGGACTCGGCGCCCGCCATGGCCTCGGCGGGGTGGGCGGGATAGACAGTATTATCGGGGTCTCGGTGATGTTTTTAATTGTGAGCGTCGTCGTCCGGTATGTGGGCGTTCTGCTGCGG
>NZ_JBHVET010000955.1:0-2633 GCF_042802135.1 Kitasatospora sp. NPDC057512 | reverse complement strand
GGCTCAGGAGTGAGCCCGCGGGTCCGCCGTTCGGCCGCCGCCGTGCTGCTCCTACACGGCGGGCACCGGTTCGGACCCGGCGAGTCGCCGGCCGCGGTGGAGGGCGCGCAGCGAGAGCGCGCACGCCGCTCCGAGGGCGCACAGCGCCAGCCAGGGGAGCGCGGCGAGCCCGGCCGCGCGGGCGGCGTCCAGGGCCGCGCCGGTCAGCAGGTTCCCCAGGGTGATGCCGACCCCGCAGACGGTGTTGTAGAGCCCGTAGTGGGTGGCGACCAGGCGGTCCCCGGAGAGCCGGACCACGGTGTCCATCTCGAACGGGTAGGCCAGCATCGTGCCCAGGGCCAGCAGGAACGCGGCCAGCGCCGGCGGCCCGGCGGCGAGCGCCCAGCGCCCGGGGCCCGCCCCCGGGACGGGCAGGGCCGAGGCGGCGAGCAGCGGCAGGAAGGCCGCGCCCATCACGGCCACCCCCGCGACCAGGGCGGTGCCCGGTGCGATCCGGGCCCTGCACCAGGCCGTCACCCTGGTCTGGAGCAGGATCGTGCCCAGTCCGGACACCGCGAACAGCAGCGCCGTCGCCACCGTCCCGCCGGTGCCGCCGCCGCCCAGCCGGCGGACCTCCAGCGGCAGCGCCAGGTACACCTGGAAGGACAGTACGTACGAGCCGGTCATCGCGCCCGCGAAGAGCAGGAACGGGCGGTTGGCCAGCACCCCGCGCCACTGCGCGAGGACACCCGTACGCGCCGTGCCCCCCTCCGGCCCGGAGCCCCGGCGGGCCGGCAGCGAACGGATCTGCACCGCGCTGAGCACCGCGAACACCCCGGCCGCGACCAGGCAGGTGGTGCGGAAGTCCACCGCCGTCAGCGCCATGCCCACCAGCGGGCCGAGCAGGACGCCTGCCTGGTAGAAGACGTTGAACAGCGCGAACGCGGCCACCCGCCGCTCCTCGCCCGCGTCCCGCGCCAGGTACGCCCGCACCGCCGGGTTGAACAGCGCCCCGGCCAGGCCGGTGGCCGCCGAGGCCGCCACCAGGGCGGGCAGCGAGGAGGAGAGGCCGAGCGCGGCGAAGCCGGCGGTGCGCAGCAGGCAGCCCGCCACGATCAGGGGCTTGTAACCGAACCGGTCGGCCAGCGTGCCGCCGACCAGGAACATGCCCTGCTGGGTGAAGTTGCGCACCCCGAGCACCAGCCCGACCGTCCAGCCGGCCAGGCCCAGGCCGCCGGACAGGTGCGCGGCCAGGTAGGGCATCAGCATGTAGAAGCCCAGGTTGATGGTGAACTGGTTGACCATCAGCAGCCGGACGCTGCGCTCGTGGCTCCGGAACTGGGCGGTCAGCCCCCTCACGCGGCACCGCCGGGGGTGCTCGGGAGGGTCAGCGGGTCGACCACCTCGGCGCACCGGGTCCAGCGGGTGACCTCCCGCTCGTCCGGCCGGGCGAGCTCGTCCGGGCCGTCCGCCGGCGGGTGGTCGAGCAGGTCGTGGGCGGCGCCGTACTCGTCGTCGTAGACGGTGCCGAGGTAGCGCTGCGGCCCGTCCGGGAAGATCGCGGCGATCCGGGTGCCGGCGGGCCGGGTGCGGGCCAGCCAGCCGGCCACCAGGGCGACCGCGCCGACGCTCCAGCCGCCGGTGGCGTAGTGCGAGGCGGCCAGTCGGCGGCAGGTCCAGACGGCCTCGGCCGGGGCGACCCAGTGGACCTCGTCGAAGGCCTGGTAGGCGACGTTGCGCGGGTAGATGCTGGAGCCGAGGCCGCGCATCAGCCGGGTCCGGGCGGGCTGGCCGAAGATCGTGGAGCCGATGGTGTCCACCCCGACCACCCGCAGCCCCGGGTAGAGCTGGCGCAGGACGCGCGAGGTGCCGGCCGAGTGCCCGCCGGTGCCGACGCTGCACACCAGCACGTCCAGGTGGCCCAGTTGGGCGGCGAGCTCCAGCGCCAGCGGGGTGTAGGCGGTGGTGTTGTCGGGGTTGTTGTACTGGTCGGGGCACCACGATCCCGGGTGGCGGGCCAGCAGTTCGCCCACCCGGTCGCGCCGGGCCTGCTGCCAGCCGCCCTGCGGGTGCGGACTGGCGACCGCCTCCACCTCGGCGCCGTACGCGGTGAGCAGCCTGGTCATGGTCGGCTCCAGCCCCGGGTCGGTGACCAGCGTGACCGGGTGCCGGTACACCATGCCGGCCAGCGCGAGGCCCAGGCCCAGCGTGCCGCTGGTGGACTCCACGATCCGGCCACCCGGACGCAACTCGCCCCGGGCCCGCGCCCGTTGGACCATGTGCAGGGCCGGGCGGTCCTTGATGCCACCGGGGTTGAAGCCCTCCAGCTTGGCCCAGAAGCCGCGGCCCGCCGGGGCGAGCGGCTCGCCGATCCGCAGGACCGGGGTGTTGCCGACCAGGCCGCTGAGGGCCGCGTGGTCGTCCGTGCGATGGGTGAGGGACGTCATGTCTCGTCTCCTGTCGGGAGGTTGGCGGAAGGTACGGCAGCTCGGACGGACGCCGAGCCGCTATATCCGCCACCGACCGGTGACCAGCAACGGGCCTCTCGGCCCGGACGTACGGGCCGCGCGCCCGGCGGCGGCCGTCGGGCGGAGCGCGGCGGGCACCGCCCGGTCCCCGCCGGGAGCGGTCGCCGGGGACGGGGTGGGCAGGGC
>NZ_JBHVET010000954.1:0-2633 GCF_042802135.1 Kitasatospora sp. NPDC057512 | reverse complement strand
GGATGCCCGCCGCCCGCTTTTCTCCGCTTTTCTCCAGGGAGGAGAAGAATTCCGATGGCGATGCCACCGCGGGGACGCGCCCCGCTCGTTCTCACCGTTCTGGCCGTGGCCGTGGGTTCCCTTTCCGCCTGTTCCGGCGGAGGCCAGGCGAATTCCGGCCCGCCGCCGATGGGGCAGGTGCCGGTCATCGACCGGCCGGAGCAGATCGCCCTTCCCCTCGACGGCTACAAGCCGACCGCCGAGCAGGCCGTGACGATCAGTCGCGCCTCGCACCTCGTCACGGCCCGCTGCATGAAGGACTTCGGCCTCCAGGCCCCGGAGGAGAGCTACGACGCCTTCGCCCAGGCGGCGACGGCGGCCCGGGAACGGACCCAGCTCTACGGGTACTTCGCCCCCGCGAAGGCGGCCGAGAAGGGATACGACCGCAACCAGGTCATCCCCGACTCCACCCTCTCCCCGGACGTCACCTCGGTGCTCTACGGAGCGGACTCCGCGGGGAAGCCGGTCACGAGTTTCAACGGCAGGCCGGTGCCGAAGGGCGGCTGTTGGCAGGCCGGCGCGGACGCGCTCGGCGGGCCGCCGCCGGTGCCGGGCACCGCGCAGGGCCTGCCCGACAAGGGCCCCCGGATCCCCCTCACCGACCCGCGCCTGACCGCCGCGTACGCGCAGTGGAGCGCGTGCATGAAGGAGAAGGGCTACAGCTACGCCAACCCGGCGGACGCCTACAGCGACCGCAGGTGGGGCGCGGCGGGAGCAACCCCCGCGGCGGGCACCACCCCCGCGGCCGCGACGCCGGCCCCGCGCAGCCCGGACGAGGTGCCGACGGCCGAGGCCGACATCGCCTGCAAGCTCTCCCTGAACACGGTCGGCCGGCTCGTCGCGGTGGAGACCGCCTACGACAACCAGTACATCGCGAGGAACGCCGACGCCCTGCGGAGCTTCGTCCAGCAGTTGAGCGCGCGGACGCAGCGGGCCCAGGCCGTCATCGCGCAGGACGGCGCCGCCGGTTAGGGACGGTCTTCGGGGGCCGGAGCCGGTACGGGAAGTCGGCCGGTCCGACTTCCTATGCAAGGGCCCACGTGGGTTACGCGCTGCCGCCCCTGCCGCGCAGGAGGTCCGCGATGCGCGCGTCGACCTGCTCGCGGTCGTAGCCCCGCCACCTGATCGTGAACGTCGGCACGGGCGGCAGTGAGACGGCCCCGGACAGGGCTCTGAGGTAGTGGTCGACCTGCTCGCGGTCGTAGCCGCGCCGGACCAGGTCGAAGCCGCGGAACTCCGGTGCTGCGGACACCTCGCGGGTCCTCCGATCTCTGACGACCGCTCGCCCGGGCCCCAGGGGTCGGGGCCGGTGAGCGGGGTGGCGTGTGAAGGGTGTCAGGCTTCCTGATCTTGCCATGGGGATTGCGTCGGGAGCCGGGGGACGGAGAATCCCGGTGGAAGCAGGAGTGGTCCCTCCAGTTCCCCGGGCGCCGGCCGGGAGGCGCGGACCGTGGCAGGACTGTTGCCCGCGACGTGGCGCAGCTCACTGCCGTCCGGCGCGGGGCGTGATCGACTCGCCCGATGCGCCAGCCCTTCCCGCCCCGCCGCCCGCTGACGGCCCGGCACCCCGCCGCCACCGCCGTGGCCGCCGCCACCGCCGCGCTCCTGCTCGCGGGCTGCGGCACCGCGACGACCGCGGCCTCCGGCGGTGGCCCGGAGGGCTCCGGCGGTCCCGGGCCGTGCGGCAGCCCGCCGCCGAGTGCGCCCGGCGTGCCGCAGCCGACCGCGCTCGCCCAGGGCGGGGCGCGGATCACCGTCGTCGGCCGCACCTGCTTCGAGTACGAGGTGACCAACCCGAACAGCGAACCGTACGACTACACCGTGGTGTTCAACGGCCCCGATCCGGACCGGGGCGCGATGGTGTTCGGCGGCCCGGGCGGGGGAGGGAACCTCACCCGGACCGTCACCGGGCTCGCCCCCGGCGCCACCGAGAAGGGGCGGATCGACCTCCTGGCCACGCCCGGTGCGGCCGGGTCGGGCTCCCGCCCGGGCGCCCCCACCCCGGACCGGCCCGGCGCCGGCGACCGCCCGCCGAAGCCGGAGCTCCTCACCGTCCGCAGCGTGCCCACCGCCGAGGCGCCCAGTGCCGACGGCCCCTGCCCGCCCTCCGGCCTGCGGCTGTACGCCGACGAGGGCAGCGCCGCGATGGGCCTGCGCGCGGTCGGCCTGCACCTGCGCAACTGCGGCACCGCCGCCGTCACCCTCGACGGCTACCCGCAGGTGCAGCCGCTCGACCTCGACCACAAGCCCCTCGACGGCGTGCGGATCCTGCGCGGCGGCGCCGAGATCGCCTCCGGCACCGGCGCGGACAACCCGCCGCAGAAGATCGCCCTCGGCCCGGGGGAGGGTGCCCGCGCCACCCTGGTGTGGCGCAACACCACCGAGGCCGGCGCCGGCGACCCGCAGAACGCGCCCTACGTCCGGGTGCGCGCCACCGCCGACGCGGCCCCCGTGATGGTCGTCCCGGAGCTCGACCTCGGCACCACCGGCCGCCTCGGCGCCGGCGCCTGGGCCAGGGAGGACACCGCCGCCCAGCCGACACCCCGCTGACCGCCAGGTGCGAAAAGGACGGCCCGGCACGCTCCCCCGTGGCG
>NZ_JBHVET010000953.1:0-2633 GCF_042802135.1 Kitasatospora sp. NPDC057512 | reverse complement strand
CTGCTTCTTTGCACCGCACCCGCGTGGCGAACGCAGGCCGCGTGCGGTGCGAGTCTCGCGCGCCTCGGGGGTCCGGGTAGAGGGCCGGGTCGTCCCGAAGCGGTGGGGGTCGAAGACCCCGGGGGCGTCAGGCCTGGACGGCGGTGTTGACGCGCTTGGTGATGGCCGACTTCTTGTTGGCGGCCTGGTTGGCGTGGATGACGCCCTTGCTCACGGCCTTGTCCAGCGCCTTGGAGGCGGCGCGGGCCAGCTCGGTGGCCTTCTCGGTCTCGCCGGCGGCAGCGGCCTCACGGGCCTTGCGCAGAGCGGTCTTCAGCGAGGACTTGACGGCCTTGTTGCGCAGGCGCGCCTTCTCGTTGGTCTTGTTGCGCTTGATCTGGGACTTGATGTTCGCCACGAAGGAGCCTCAGTCTTGTCTAAAGGTTTGAACGGGTTCGCACCCGGTGGCCGTCGGACCAGCTGAGAGGGCATGCCGAGGCCGGGTGCAGCAGCCCACGCTACCAGGGGCCCGCTGCCCGCCCCAAACCCGGGCGCCCGCGAGGGCCGTCCCGGCTGCTCGCGAGGGCCCCCGGGTGCCCGACCGGCGGCCCGCCCCGTGGTCGTGGGAAGATGGCAGGGACTATTTCGATCGGACGAGACCGTCCGGTCCCCGGGAAGCCGGTCAGCGATGACCCGGACACCCCCGGCCCCGGACCACGGAGAATCGGACCAAGGTGCCCGCGACCCCCAGCAATGTGCCAGAGCCCAGCCGTACCGACCCGGCGCTGATCCGCAACTTCTGCATCATCGCCCACATCGACCACGGCAAGTCGACGCTCGCAGACCGGATGCTGCAGATCACCGGCGTCGTCGACCCCCGGCAGATGCGTGCCCAGTACCTCGACCGCATGGACATCGAGCGTGAGCGCGGCATCACCATCAAGTCGCAGGCGGTCCGCCTCCCGTGGGCGCCGAAGACCGGTCCGGACGCCGGGACGACGCACATCCTCAACATGATCGACACCCCCGGCCACGTGGACTTCACGTACGAGGTGTCCCGCTCCCTCGCCGCGTGCGAGGGCACCATCCTGGTGGTCGACGCGGCCCAGGGCATCGAGGCGCAGACCCTCGCCAACCTGTACCTGGCGCTGGAGAACGACCTCACGATCGTCCCGGTCCTCAACAAGATCGACCTGCCGGCCGCCCAGCCGGAGAAGTACGCGGCCGAGATCGCCCACATCATCGGCTGCGACCCCTCCGACGTGCTCCAGGTCAGCGCCAAGACCGGCCTGGGCGTCGAGGACCTGCTGGACCACATCGTCAACACCGTCCCGGCCCCGGTCGGCGCCAAGGACGCCCCGGCCCGCGCGATGATCTTCGACTCGGTGTACGACTCCTACCGCGGCGTGGTCACCTACGTCCGTGTGGTGGACGGGCAGCTCACCAAGCGCGAGCGGATCGCGATGATGTCCACCGGCGCGACCCACGAGCTGCTGGAGATCGGCGTCATCTCGCCCGAGCCGAAGGTCGCCGACGGCCTCGGCGTCGGCGAGGTGGGCTACATCATCACCGGTGTGAAGGACGTCCGGCAGTCCAAGGTCGGTGACACGATCACCTCGATGCACAAGGGTGCCACCGAGGCGCTGGGCGGCTACAAGGACCCGCGCCCGATGGTGTTCTCCGGCCTCTACCCGCTGGACGGCTCGGACTACCCGCTGCTGCGCGACGCCCTGGACAAGCTGCGGCTCAACGACGCCGCGCTGGTGTACGAGCCGGAGACCTCGGTCGCGCTCGGCTTCGGCTACCGCTGCGGCTTCCTCGGCCTGCTCCACCTGGAGATCATCCGGGAGCGCCTGGAGCGCGAGTTCAACCTCGACCTGATCTCCACCGCCCCGAACGTGGTCTACCGGGTGATCATGGAGGACGGCAGCGAGCACACCGTCACCAACCCGAGCGAGTTCCCCACCGGCAAGATCGCCGAGGTGTACGAGCCGGTCGTGCGCGGCACCATCCTCGCGCCCAACGAGTTCGTCGGCGCGATCATGGAGCTCTGCCAGTCCCGCCGCGGCAACCTCCAGGGCATGGACTACCTGTCCGAGGACCGGGTCGAGCTGCGCTACACCCTGCCGCTCGCGGAGATCGTCTTCGACTTCTTCGACCAGCTGAAGTCCAAGACCCGCGGCTACGCCTCGCTGGACTACGAGCCCATCGGCGAGCAGTCCGCCCAGCTGGTGAAGGTCGACATCCTGCTGCACGGCGACGCGGTGGACGCCTTCTCCGCGATCGTCCACAAGGACAAGGCCTACGGCTACGGCGTGATGATGGCGGGCAAGCTCCAGAAGCTCATCCCCCGCCAGCAGTTCGAGGTGCCGATCCAGGCGGCCATCGGCTCCCGGGTGATCGCCCGTGAGACGGTCCGCGCGATCCGTAAGGACGTCCTCGCCAAGTGCTACGGCGGTGACATCTCCCGTAAGCGGAAGCTGCTGGAGAAGCAGAAGGAAGGCAAGAAGCGGATGAAGATGGTCGGCCGCGTGGAGGTCCCGCAGGAGGCCTTCATCGCCGCGCTGTCCACCGACGCCGAGGCGCCGAAGGAGAAGAAGTAACGGCGGCAGGCGTTCGGAAACGCCGGAAGGGCCCGGGCATCAGCCCGGGCC
>NZ_JBHVET010000952.1:0-2638 GCF_042802135.1 Kitasatospora sp. NPDC057512 | reverse complement strand
GCGTTGGACACTGCGCCAGGTTTCCCGACCCGCTGGAGCAGGCCGTGCTGTTCAACCGCCACAAGACCTCGCTGGTCCCCGCCGACCAGGCGCTGCCCGGCCGGCCCACCCCGGCCTTCACCCTGACCGAGCCGCACACCGTGCTCGGGCACCCGCTGTCCGGCCCGTACCCGGAGGGCCTGGAGGTGGCCGACTTCGGGCTGGGCTGCTTCTGGGGCGCCGAACGCGCCTTCTGGCGGCTGCCCGGCGTCTGGACGACGCTGGTCGGCTACCAGGGCGGCCACACCCCCAACCCGACGTACGAGGAGGTGTGCAGCGGGCTGACCGGGCACACCGAGGCGGTCCGGGTGGTGTACGACCCGGCGGTGATCTCGTACGAACGGCTGCTGAAGACCTTCTGGGAGGCGCACGACCCGACCCAGGGCAACCGCCAGGGCAACGACGTGGGCACCCAGTACCGCTCCGCCGTCTACACCCACTCCCCCGCCCAGGCCGAGGCCGCGGTGGCCACCCGGGACGCCTTCCAGCCGTCGCTGACCGCGCTCGGTTACGGCCCGATCACCACCGAGATCGCCCCGGCCGGCCCGTTCTTCCCGGCCGAGCCGTACCACCAGCAGTACCTGTCGGAGGCCAAGAACCCCAACGGCTACTGCGGTCTCGGCGGCACCGGCGCCTCCTGCCCGATCGGCGTGGCCCGCACCGGGGACTGACCTCCCGCCCCGGGACCGCCCCGGCCCGCCCGGCCCGCCCCGGGATCGACCACCCAACGTGACCGATCCCCGATCCGGGCGCAGACTGGAAGGGCCAGCAGGGCCGGCCCGGCCACCCGCCGGCGGCCGGGCGGTCCTCGCGGGAGAGGAGCGCGCCATGTCCGGTCTCTACCAGCGGAACTTCGACGATCCCGAGGAAGTCCGCCCCTTCGAGGAGGGCACGGGGGAACTGCGGCTGGTCAACCTGGACGGCGGCCCGGTGGGCCGGGCCGTGTTCGAGCCGGGTTGGCAGTGGTCCAAGCACGTGAAGCCGATCGCCAAGACCGAGAGCTGCCAGGCCGCCCATGCCGGGTACGTGCTCTCCGGCCGGATGAAGATCGTCATGGACGGCGGCCAGGAGGCCGAAGTGGGGCCCGGAGACTTCATGCTCTGCCCGCCCGGGCACGACGCCTGGACCGTCGGTGACGAGCCCTGCGTGATCGTCGACTGGCAGGGCTTCGCGGACTACGCGAAGCGGTGAGCGGAGCTGTCAAGCCGACTGCTGGCCGGACCGGGTCACAGCTGCTGCGGGGCCCGCTCGTCGGCGCCGTCGGCGGTGGTGCCCGGCAGCTCCGCCAGGAGCCTGCCCTCGGAGTCGTACGCCGCGATCGCGGGGCGCACCGGACGCCCGTGGGCGGCCGGATCCGCCTCCGGCAGCGGCGGCAGCACCACGTAGTAGCCGATCCACCGCTGCATTCCGAGGGTGCTGACCAGGGTGGCGACGGTCGCCTTGCCCCCCGTGAACGCGATGATCCTCGCCGGGGCGACCGGGCCGAGGTAGAAGCTGGCGATGATGAAGCGGTCGCGGTCGCCGTGCGACTGGACGTAGACGGCGGGTTTGTCGTGCTCCAGGTTGTCGCTGCGCACGTCCTTGCAGTTCGTGCCGGAGTCGGAGCCGTCCGGCTGGTAGTTGTCGCACTTCTCGAACGGGCTGACCCACATCCGGGCACCGGCCGCCATCTCGATGCGCTGCCCCGGACCGACCTGCTGCACCGGCGAGAGCGGCAGCGGCGTGGCGGTGGCCGTGGGGCTCGGCGTGGCGGCGGGCGCGGGACTCGGGACGGCGACGGGGGTGAACGCCGCCCCCGCCTCGCCCGCGACCTGCCCGACGTGCCGGGCGCTGCCGGCCGTCACCGCCGTCGCCCCGCAGACCAGCGCCACCGCGACCGCGGCCGCGGCGGTCCCCGCTCTGCGCCTGGCCCGGCGCCGTCGGGCGGCGGCGATGATCGGCACCGGATCCGGCCCGGTCGCGTACGGGTCCTGGTCCTTGAGCAGGTCGCCGAGCCGGTGTTCGAAGCTCATACCGTCACCTCGATGTGCGTCGTGGGACTCGCCGTCACGCCGGAGCGGTCGGCGAGTTCGGGCAGTGCGCGCAGCTTCGACATGGCCCGGTGCAGCGTGCTCTTCACCGTGCCCTGGGCGATGCCCAGTTCGGCCGCGACGGCGGCCTCGGTGAGGTCCCCGTAGTACCGCAGCACGACGACCGTCCGCTCCCGGCGGGTGAGGGTGCCCAACGCCTGGTGCAGCAGGGCTCGTTCGGCCTGCCGCTCGGCGAGGTCCTCGGTGAGCGGCCGGTCGGGGGTGTGCTCGATGGGCAGCTCGTGGTTGCGCAGCCGGCGCCACCAGTCGCGGTGCTGGTTGACCACGATCCGGCGGACGTACGCGGTGGGGTCGTCCCCGGTGATCCGGTGCCAGTGCAGGTAGGCGCGCTCCAGCGCCGACTGCACGATGTCCTTGGCCCGGTCCGGGTCGCCGGTCAACAGCTCGGCCAGCCGCAGCAGTTGCCGACCGCTCCCGACGACGAACGCGCTGAACTCGTCGTCCTGCCGCTGTCTCTGCTCGCGTTTCACACCCGTCCTACTCCTCGGGCGGACCGCGAGGTTCGGTCC
>NZ_JBHVET010000951.1:0-2650 GCF_042802135.1 Kitasatospora sp. NPDC057512 | reverse complement strand
CCACCGTGCTCCTCGGCCTGGCCGTGGGCTCGCAGCACGAGTCGGTCCGGACGGTGATCGAGGTCGTGGCGCGCCGCCTCGGACTGGGCGACCCGCACGTGACGCTGCTGGACGACCAGATCGTCTGGCAGCTGCGGCTGCCCCGGGTCCTGGGAGCGGCCGCCACCGGCGCCGGACTCGCGGTCTGCGGCGCGGTGCTGCAGACGCTGACCGGGAACGACCTGGCCGATCCCTTCCTGCTCGGGATCTCGGACGGAGCCGCCGCCGGCGCGGTCACCGTGATCGTCCTCGGCGTCGGCGTGACCGGCGCGGTGGGCACCGGCGCGGTGGCGACGGCGGCCTTCGCCGGCGCCCTGCTCGCCACCGCCGTCGTCCTGGCCCTGGCCGGCGCGCGCACCCGCTCGCTGCCGACCACCCGGACCGTGCTCGCCGGCATCGCGGTCGGGCAGATGTGCGGGGCCTACACCTCGTTCGTGGTGATGGTCCTCGGGGACCGCAACGCGGCGCGCGGTGTCATGGAGTGGACGCTGGGCTCGGTCGCCGGCGTGCGGTGGCCCACCGCCGTCTTCCTGACGGCGGTCGCACTGGCCGGTGTCACGGTCCTGGCCTCCTCGGCCCGCGACCTGGACGCCTTCGCCTTCGGCGAGACCGCCGCCCGCTCCCTCGGCGTCCACGTCGAGCGCACCCGCTGGGTCCTCGTCGCCACCGCCGCGCTGGTGACCGCGTGCCTGGTCGCCAACACCGGCGTCATCGGGTTCCTCGGCCTGGTCGTCCCGCATGTGGTCCGTCTCGTCTGCGGCCCGCGCCACGCCCTCCTGCTGCCCGTGTCGGCGCTGGTGGGCGCGTCCCTCCTGGTGGGCAGCGACATCGTGGCGCGCTCCGTCCTCCCCGACCGGGAGATCCCCGTCGGCGTCGTCACGGCCGGGCTCGGAGCACCCTTCTTCGCCTGGCTGCTGTGGCGCCAGGGGCGGGCCGACGGGAGGGCGCAGTGACGAGGACGCCGCCCGTCGAGCTGCGCGCGGAGGGACTCGGTGTGCGCGTCGGCGGAGCCACCCTGCTGGACGCGGTCTCGCTCGCGTTCGGTCCCGGCCGGGTCACGGGCCTGCTCGGGCCCAACGGCGCCGGGAAGACCACCCTGCTGCGCGCGGTCGCCGGACTGACCCGGCCGAGCGCGGGCCGGGTCCTGCTGGACGGGGAGGACCTCCACGCGCTCACGGCCCGCCGACGGGCACGGCGGGTGGCCTTCATGGAGCAGCAGGCCGACACCAGGCTGTCGTTGACGGTCCGTCAGGTCGTCGAGCTCGGACGCACGCCGCACCGCGGCCGCTGGCCCGTGCCGGGGGACTCCGCCGCCGACGCCCACGAGCGGGCCGTGGTCGCCGACGCCGTCGCCGCGGCCGACGTCGGCCACCTGCTCGACCGGTCCTGGCCGACGCTGTCGGGCGGCGAGCGGCAGCGGGTCCAGCTCGCGCGGGCGCTGGTGCAGGAGCCCGACGTACTCCTGCTCGACGAGCCCACCAACCACCTCGACCTGCGCCACCAACTCGCCTTCCTCGACACCGTCCGGGGGCTGGGCATCACCACGGTGGCCGCGCTGCACGACCTCGAACTCGCCGCCGCCTACTGCGACGAGGTCGCCGTCCTGCTCGACGGCCGGCTGGTCGCCCACGGGCCCGGCGCCGAGGTGCTCACCTCGCGCACGATCGCGCACGTCTACGGCGTCGACGTCACCGTGGAACGCCACCCCCGGCACGACAGACCGCACATCCGATGGAACGGACTGCTCCACGAGAGGACGACGCCATGACCTCCCCCGCCCCGGACGCCCCCGCCCACAGCGGCGCCATGGTCCTGGTCGGCATGTCGGCCGACGCCGCCGTCCGTCGTGACGAACTCCTCCGGACGGCGGCGTCGCACCGGGCCTCGATCGCGTTCCTGCAGCTGGCGGACCCGTCCCTGTCGGCCGAGCTGACCAGGCTGGCCGACGCGGGCACCGGGACCGTGGTCCTGGTCGGCGTCCGCCTCACGGCTTCCGGCCCGGGCCAGTCCTGGCTACGGCGGATCGCCGCGCACTGGTGGCGCGAGCGCGCGGGCCACCGTCCCGAACTCCTGGTCGCGACCCGCCTCGCCGACTCGCCGGACGCGGTCGCCACGGTGGCCGCGGTGACGAAGGCCGTCACCGGCTCGGAACCCGGTCTCACGTCCGCGGCCTGGGAGGAGGTGCCCGGCCACCGGCACCAGGTCCTGGTGTGCCGCGGCCCCCGGTGCGCGGCCAAGGGCGTGGAGGAGGGACTGCGCGCCCTGGTCCAGGGACTGACCGAGCGGGGTCTCGGCGACGACGACGTGCTCGTCACCCAGACGGGGTGCCAGTTCCCCTGCAACCAGGCCCCCGTCGTCAGCGTGCAGCCGGACGACGTCTGGTACGGGAACGTCGACCCGGCTGTCGCCGCCCGCATCGTCACCGAGCACCTCGTCGGCGGACGACCGGTCGAGTCCCACCGGCTCCCCCGCCACCGGAAGGAGCGGGCGGACCACCACGACGACTGAGCGCGGCCACCGGCACGGGAGCGAGGTGCACCCCGGTCCCGGCCCACGACGACGTACCGGACTCGGACGCCGTCGTCGAACCCGGGAGCGGCGGTCCCTACCG
>NZ_JBHVET010000950.1:0-2653 GCF_042802135.1 Kitasatospora sp. NPDC057512 | reverse complement strand
TTTATAAGAGCCAGCGCCACACCGACCCGAGCTTCGGAGCCGGGCCCGCCACACCGACCCGCGCTTCGGAGCCGGGCCCGCCACACCGACCCGCGCTTCGGAGCCGGGCCCGCCACACCGACCCGTGCGTCGGATCCCGGCCTGTCACACCGTCCCGCGTCCCGGCCCGTCACACCGTCCCGTGCGTCGGATCCCGGACCGTCACACCGACCCGGCGGTCTCCTTGAGTTCCGCGTACGGCGCGAGCTTGCGGATCGACGCGATGCTCTTCAGGCAGTCGTCCTTGCTCTCCTGCGGGTCGCCGGTCACCACGATCGTCCCGTTGCTCGCCTTGAGCCGGAACCGGTGCATGCCGCCCTCGTCCACGTACAGTTCGAATTTCCCGGCCATGCCAGATACAGCCTTCCGCTCGGATGACCCCCTGGCACCGCAACCTAGGGCCCACCCCACCACGCCGCCCGCCGACCGGACCCGTTCGGGTCACACCGCCGCGCGCCGTCGCCGACCGGCCGCACTCCCAGGCCTCGTCGGGCGACCGGGCGAACAGGCGAACGGCTCACGCGCGGACGCGCGGACGCGACGGGCCGGTCCCGCCGCACCCGCGCGTGGGGCCTCCGGCTCGGGGTTCCAGCGCCCGACCGGAGTCGTCCGCGTCGTCGGACGGAGCTGACGGCACATCAGTTCTCCGTGTCCGTACCGTCCGGCGCGCCGCTTCCCGGGGCCCACCGACGGCGATGACGGTGATTCGTCAACAAGTCGGGCAGTCGATAAGGTGCGTAGTCAACTGCCGCGCCTCGCACCTGAGGCCCGGTCAGGATGCGCGCCCTGGTGGGGCGGAGCTCCGCCGTGCCCGTCCGTGAACCTGACCGGTCGAGCCGTCGGGCACGGGCGCGGTCTTCGCGGTCGGGCCGACCGGCGCCGCCCGCTCGGGATCAGGAGGAATGCATGGCACAGATCATCGCCGAGGTGTCGCGGACGTTCAACGAGTATCTGCTGCTCCCGAACCGGACTCGGACCGACTGCAGGCCGGCGGCCGTTGATCTGCGGACGCCCCTGGTGCGGCACCGGGTGGGCGAGGCGTCGGCGATCGAGCTGCACGCCCCGTTCGTGTCGGCGATCATGCAGGCGGTCAGCTCCCCGGAGCTCGCGATCGCGCTCGCCCGCAACGGCGGTCTGAGCTTCATCCACCACAACCAGTCGGTCGAGGAACAGGCGGCGGCCGTCCGGAAGGTGAAGAACTTCAAGGCCGGTTTCGTCACCAGCGACACCAACGTCCGGCCCGACGACACCCTCCGCGACCTGGTCGGGGTGATGCGCCGGACCGGCCACAGCACCGCCGCCGTCACCCACGACGGGACCGCGACCGGGCGCCTGCTCGGCCTGGTGACCTCCCGCGACTTCCATCCCCAGCGGCACGACCTCGACGGCCCCGTCAGCGGCCGGATGACCGCCCTCGGCGACCTGCCCCACGCGGACGGCGACGTCACCCTCTCCGAGGCGAACGCGAGGCTGTGGGAGGAGCGGCTGGACTGCCTCCCGGTGCTGGACGGCGAGGGGCACCTGCAGCACCTGGTGTTCCGGTCCGACTACGCGGACAACAAGCGCTTCCCGAACCAGGTCGTGGACGGCGGCAAGCGCCTGCGCGTGGGTGCGGGCGTCAACACCCACGACTACCGCGAGCGGGTTCCGGCCCTGTTGGAGGCGGGCGCGGACGTCCTGTGCTTCGACTCGTCCGACGGCTACAGCGACTGGCAGGCGGAGGCGCTGACCTGGACCAAGAAGAACTACCCGGAGATCCCGATCGGGGGCGGCAACGTGGTGGACGGCGAGGCGTTCACGTTCCTCGCCGAGGCCGGCGCCGACTTCGTGAAGATCGGGGTGGGCGGCGGCTCCATCTGCATCACGCGCGACCAGAAGGGCATCGGCCGGGGCCAGGCCAGCGCCGTCCTCGACGTCGCCGCCGCCCGGGACGCCTTCCTGGAGCGCACCGGCGACTACGTGCCGCTCTGCTCCGACGGCGGTCTGGTGGAGGACTACCACGTGGCCCTGGCGCTGGCGATGGGCGCGGACTTCGTCATGATGGGGCGGTACTTCGCCCGCTTCGACCAGGCGCCCGGTGCGAAGGTCCCCACCCGGGACGGCTTCGTCAAGGAGTACTGGGGCGAGGGGTCCAACCGCGCCCGCAACTGGCAGCGCTACGGCCAGGGCGGCCAGGGCCTGGTCTTCGAGGAGGGGGTCGACGGCTACGTTCCCTACGCCGGCGACCTCAACGAGGGCCTGGCCACCACCATGGCGAAGATCAAGTCCACCATGGTCTCCTGCGGCTCCGTGACGCTGCCGGAGTTCCAGTCCTCCGCGCGGCTGACGCTGGTGTCCGAGCAGAGCTTCCAGGAGAGCCACGCGAGCGTCACCCTGCGGGACACCTCCGGGACGGTCGCCTGAGCAAGGGCGTGAGCGGCCGCGACGCGGCGCCGGCCGCACCCCGGTGAAGGGCCCCGCGACCGGACCCGCGCAGACCGGGCCCGCGCAGACCGGGCCCGCGCGGACCGGGCCCGCGCGGACCGGGCCCGCGCGGACCGGGCCCGCGCGGACCGGGCCCGCGGTGACCGGAGCCGCGACAACCGGACCCGCGTACGCGACCGGACCCGCGGGT
>NZ_JBHVET010000949.1:0-2666 GCF_042802135.1 Kitasatospora sp. NPDC057512 | reverse complement strand
GAAGGGAGCCGCCCACACGGACGAGGAACCAGCCGATCCGATCGGAGCGATCAGGATCAGAAGTCCATGTCACCGCCCGGCATGCCGCCGCCGGCGGCCGCGGCGGCCTTCTCCGGCTTGTCGGCGATGACGGCCTCGGTGGTGAGGAACAGCGCCGCGATGGAGGCGGCGTTCTGCAGCGCGGAGCGGGTCACCTTGGCCGGGTCGATGATGCCCTCGGCGATCAGGTCGACGTAGGTGTTGGTGGCCGCGTTCAGGCCGTGACCGGCGGGGAGGTTGCGCACCTTCTCCACCACGACGCCACCCTCCAGGCCGGCGTTGGTCGCGATCTGCTTGATCGGGGCCTCCAGCGCGACCTTGACGATGTTGGCACCGGTGGCCTCGTCGCCGTCCAGCTCCAGCTTGTCGAAGGCGACACCGGCCTGCAGCAGGGCGACGCCACCACCGGCGACGATGCCCTCCTCGACGGCGGCCTTGGCGTTGCGGACGGCGTCCTCGATGCGGTGCTTGCGCTCCTTGAGCTCCACCTCGGTGGCCGCGCCGGCCTTGATGACGGCCACGCCGCCGGCCAGCTTGGCGAGGCGCTCCTGGAGCTTCTCGCGGTCGTAGTCCGAGTCGCTGTTCTCGATCTCGGCGCGGATCTGGTTCACGCGGCCCGCGACCTGCTCGCTGTCGCCGCCACCGTCGACGATGGTGGTCTCGTCCTTGGTGATGACCACCTTGCGGGCGGTGCCCAGCAGGTCGATGCCGGCGTTCTCCAGCTTGAGGCCGACCTCCTCGGAGATCACGGTGCCACCGGTGAGGATGGCGATGTCGCCGAGCATGGCCTTGCGGCGGTCGCCGAAGCCCGGGGCCTTGACGGCGACGGACTTGAAGGTGCCACGGATCTTGTTCACGACCAGGGTCGACAGGGCCTCGCCCTCGACGTCCTCGGCGATGATGACCAGCGCCTTGCCGCTCTGCATGACCTTCTCCAGCAGCGGCAGCAGGTCCTTGACCGAGCCGATCTTGGAGTTGGCGATGAGGATGTACGGGTCCTCGAGCGAGGTCTCCATACGCTCCAGGTCGGTGGCGAAGTAGGCGGAGATGTAGCCCTTGTCGAAGCGCATGCCCTCGGTGAGCTCGAGCTCCAGACCGAAGGTGTTGCTCTCCTCGACGGTGATGACGCCTTCCTTGCCGACCTTGTCCATGGCCTCGGCGATGAGCTCGCCGATCTGGGTGTCGGCGGCGGAGATGGAGGCGGTGGAGGCGATCTGCTCCTTGGTCTCCACGTCCTTGGCCTGGGCCAGCAGCTGGTCCGAGACGGCGGCGACGGCCTTCTCGATGCCGCGCTTCAGGGCCATCGGGTTGGCGCCGGCGGCGACGTTGCGCAGACCCTCGCGAACCAGGGCCTGGGCGAGCACGGTGGCGGTGGTGGTGCCGTCACCCGCGACGTCGTCCGTCTTCTTGGCGACCTCCTTGACGAGCTCCGCACCGATCTTCTCGTACGGGTCCTCGAGCTCGATCTCCTTGGCGATGGAGACACCGTCGTTGGTGATCGTGGGGGCGCCCCACTTCTTCTCCAGCACGACGTTGCGGCCCTTGGGGCCGAGCGTGACCTTCACGGCGTCGGCGAGCTGGTTCATGCCACGCTCAAGGCCGCGGCGAGCTTCCTCATCAAAGGCGATGATCTTGGCCATCTGAAGTGGTCCTCCGGGACACGGTCGACTGCTCGGACCAAGGGGTGCCCGCGACGGACGGCCCTGGTGTGCGGGGGTCCATTCCCCTACCGCTCCCGGGGGCCTCACCGACCCGGTCCGCTGTCACTCTCACGCTGTGAGTGCTAACGCCAATGATTAGCACTCCGGGTGGTCGAGTGCAAGCCCAATCGACGATCCGCGAGCCGCCGACGGAGCCCCGCCCGAGCCGCCGACGGACCCCCGTCGGGGAACGCCGACGGGCCCGTACGACACGCGTCGCACGGGCCCGTCGAGAAGCGAGTGGTCACCAGCCGTAGGGCCGCGCCGAGCTCCTGGGGTCGGAAGGGGTCAGACCGCCGCGCGGACCATGTCCGCCTGCGGGCCCTTCTGTCCCTGGGAGATCTCGAACTCGACCCGCTGGCCCTCCTCGAGGGTGCGGTAGCCGTCCATCTGGATCGCGCTGTAGTGGACGAAGACGTCCGCACCACCGTCGACCGCGATGAAGCCGTAGCCCTTCTCCGCGTTGAACCACTTGACGGTGCCCTGAGCCATTCCGAACTCCCCTAGTGCTGTGCTGGCCCTTCACGTGCCCGCAGGTCGCGGGCCCGGGTTGGTTGAAGGCCGGCCCGGGGAACCCCCCCTGGGCGCAGCCGTGCACGCCGCAACCATCCGCGCGGAACGCCGGGCGGCCTCCGGTGAGCGGGTGATTGCGTCGACCGCCGCTGAATGTATCCGGATCGACGCCCTCTGCAACAGGGCCAGCCGCCGGTAATTCCGCCGAGGCGTCAAGGGACAGGACGGATCGAATCGGAATAATCTCGGCATTACACGCCGGACATAGCGGACGAATTACTCAAATGCCCGCGCGAATTCTGACATCTGCCTGACATGTTTCACGGTCCGCCCCCGGCGGCCGGACGCCCCCGGGCCGAGCACTGCGGGGGCCGAAAGGGAAACCCTGTTCCCAGCCGAGCCACACTCTACTCC
>NZ_JBHVET010000948.1:0-2667 GCF_042802135.1 Kitasatospora sp. NPDC057512 | reverse complement strand
GGCGGCTGAACCGCACTGACTTCATCGTGGACTCCGTTCCGAACGGCAGAGGTGGGGCTCCGGGGCGGGCACGGCGGCAGGCCGTCCCCCGTAGTCAGGCGACGCGCTCGCCGTCGTAGAAGACGCCGCCGGTGGGCCCGTCGGCGGGCAGGGTCGCCGCCCGGGCGACCCACACGGCGCTCTCCGAGGCGGGCCGGTCCTCCTCGTCGACGCCGAGCTCGGGGTGGGTGTCGACCCGCCCCGGGTCGACGGCGTTCACGAGGACGCCGGTGCCGCGGAACGTCGCCGCGAGGCTCGCGGTGAGGGCGTTGAGCGCGTACTTGGAGAAGGAGTACGCCGGGGCGCCCACCTGCCGGGGATAGTCGGCCCCGGCCGCGATCTGCTGGTACGCCCCGCTCGAAACGTTCACCACCCGGGCCGCGGGCGCCGCCCGGAGCAGCGGGGACAGGGCCTGGACGAGGGCCCACACCCCGACGACGTTGACGTCGAGTGCCGTACGGACGTACTGGATGTCGGCGTCCAGCAGGGAGAGCGTGTCGAAGTCGGGCATGCAGCTGGCGTTGTTGACGAGGACGTCGAGGCGGCCGTGCCCGTCCCTGACGTGGTCGGCGACGCGCGCGAAGTCGTCGGTGTCGGCGAGGTCGAGGCGGAGGCCCTCCGCGCTGAAGCCCTCGGCGCGGAGCACGGCCGCCCGCTCCTCGGCCTGGCCGCCGTCGCGGGCCGT
The DNA here is from genome assembly GCF_042802135.1 of Kitasatospora sp. NPDC057512. Taxonomy (NCBI): domain Bacteria; kingdom Bacillati; phylum Actinomycetota; class Actinomycetes; order Kitasatosporales; family Streptomycetaceae; genus Kitasatospora; species Kitasatospora sp. NPDC057512. The sequence continues at coordinate 1,943 of NZ_JBHVET010000948.1, read as the reverse complement.
GACGATGACGTGGTGGCCCTGGGCGGCAAGAGCCCGAGCCACGGCGATGCCGAGCCCGGCGGCCCGGCCTGCGCCGGTGATGAGTGCGGTCCTGTCGGTCATGGTGGCCTCCCCGGAAGGCGTGGACGACGCTGGACGAACAGCGTACGTCACGAATGCTGTTCGTTCTAACGAAGGGGGCAGTCGCTTAGAGTGCTGCTCCCGCTTCCCCTCGCAGAAGGCCGATCCCCGATGCCCCCCACCCGCCGCCGTTCGACCCGCGACCGCCCGGCCAAGCCGCCGCTCAGCGAGGAGGCCGTCGTCGACGCGGCCCTGGAGGTCCTGCGCTCGGAGGGGCTGCCGGCCGTGTCGATGCGACGGGTCGCCACCGCCCTGGACACCGGGCCCGCCTCGCTGTACGTCTACGTGGCCAACCGCGAGGGCCTGATCCACGCCATGCAGGACCGCATCTTCGCGACGGTCGAGCTCGAGACCGCCGACCCGGCGCACTGGCGCGACCAGCTGCACACGCTCCTGGGACGCCTGCGCGACGCACTGGCCGCCCACCCCGGGATCGCCATGACGCTCACGACCGTGCCGCCCCGGAGCGAGGCGGTCCTGCGCCCGCTGGAGAACATGCTCGCCGTCCTCCTCGCCGGGGGCCTCACTCCCCAGGACGCGGCATGGGCCGCCGACTTCCTCTCCACCCTGGTGCACCACGCCGCCGTCGAAGCCGAGGCACGACCCGTCGGCCACCACGAGCAGGCCGAGGAGCTGTACCGGCACTTCACGGCCCAGTCGCCCGACGCGTTCCCCCTCATCACCGCCCACGCCGCCCAACTCGTCGCCGGCGACGCCGAGGAGCGGTTCCGCCTCGCCGTCGACACCCTCATCGACGGCTTCCTCACCAGAGCGGCGTCGCCCCCGGCGTAGAGCACTCCGCCTCGTGGCGTGCGACGAGCACGGCGGTGTCCTCGGCGTCCAGCGCGAGCCCGAACTCCCCGCTCAACAGCCCGGGCAGCTCCCCCGCCGACACCCGGCGGCTCTCCTCCGTCAAGTCCGGTAGCAGCCGGGTGAGTTCCGTGTCGCGCAGGACGAGCCGCCGATCGGCCGCCGGCTTCTGCACCAGCAGCTTGTCGTGGAAGGGCGAGCGGGGATGCGTGGAGGTGAAGTGGCTGGTCACGGTGAAGTCGACGGGGAAGCGTGGCTCCGTCCCGATCGCGTAGAGGTCGAACCAGCCGCCGTGCCTCAGCCGCCGGAGCACCAACGGTCCGGCGGCGCCCGGGGTCGGGCCCTCCTCGCGGACCAGCCCGTACGTCCAGCCGGACTGCCGGGCGATCTCGCCGTCGCGCAGCCGTAGCGGCTCCAGGAGGCCTTCGGCGCCGAAGCCGACGTCGGTGAACCAGACCTCGCCGTCGAGTTCCACCCGCAGCGACATGTGCGTGGCCGGGCGGATCCGCTCCTCTCCCAGGCGTACGCGTGACGCCGTCGCGGTGAAGGTGAAGCCGATCGCGTCCAGGGCCGCGGCATAGAGCAGGGTCTGTTCGCAACAGGTGCCCCCGCGTCGGCCCCGGACCATCTTCGCCTGCAAGGACTCCAGGTCGAGTCGGACGGGCCGGCCCAGGACGACCTCCAGGTTCTCGAAGGTGAGCGCGGCGATGTGGGCGGCGTGCAGCGCGCGCAGCACCTTCAGCGTCGGCTCGCGTTCCCCCCGGTACCCGATCCGGGACAGATAGGCGTCGAGGTCCAGCCGGTCGCCGCCCCACCCGGAGTCGATCCACCCGCCCATGTGCTCCTCCTCTCCCCTGTCCTCTCCTCCTCGAACGAACCGCACCGCCCCACGTGCCGCCCCCGTCCGGGAGACCCGAGGCCGCACGACGGGCCCGACACCCGAGCGGCTGCCCCGGAAACGCCCGTCCGACACCACCCGCACCACCCGTTCGTCCGCGTCCACCCGCACAGGC
>NZ_JBHVET010000947.1:0-2672 GCF_042802135.1 Kitasatospora sp. NPDC057512 | reverse complement strand
GCGTAACGCAGTGGCCCGGGTTGCCCCCCCCCGCCCCCTGTCCTACAGCGGCACCTTCCCGCCCCTGCCGGGCCGCGTGCCCGGCGGGGGCGGGTTCGCGTCGGCGATCGGCGGCGGGAGAGGGGTGGGAGGACCCGCGTCGGCGATGGGGGAGTTCGTTCCCGGGCCGGAAACGCGGAAGGGCCCGGCGCCTGTGTGGGCGCCGGACCCTGTCCGACTGTGGAGCGCCAGGCCCGGGTTGCACGGACTCTTCCTACTGAAAGTAGGACGTGCTCTGGTAGCACCGCTGACGCCTGACGAGGGATCATGTCCCTCGCGACATCAGGAATATTAGCAGTTCAACGCCGGTGCGCCGAATCGCGTCCCGGAGCCAGGGCGTCGCCGAACTCCAGTGGGGCGTGCGCATGTCGGATGCCGTCGGCCCGAAACCGGTTGGCCGGGCGTCGGCCGGGTGCTATCACCGTGGGATGACCGTATTCGTGTGCGTGGCGTGCGACCGTCCGATCACCGGAGAGCTGACCGGGCTCCCCGAAGTCCCCGAGCGGCCGATGGATCAGGGGCATCGCAGGGCTGACGGGTCCCGTCAGGCCACGCCCACCGTGCCGGTCGGATTCTTCGCCGTGGACCCCGAGCCGTGGGGTGCCCCGCTCGTCCCCTCCGCGGAATGCCTGGCCGTCTTCCCGGGCGGGCCCGCCGTCGCGGACCCGGCCGGCCCCGGGTTCCTGGTGTCCGGGGGTCCGTGCGACACGGTCGTCCTCCACCCCGACGACGCGTCGGGACTCCGGATGCACCCGGACTGGCGGCACGTGGGGTGCTGCGGCACCACCGGCCGGGGCGGCCCGAACCGGCTGTGCCCCTGCGGTGCGGAGGTGGCCACCCTGGTCAGCGATTGCAGCACCCCGTACGAGCTGCACCTGGACCCCGGCCGGGTGCGCGCCGTCCGGTAGGGCTCTCCCGCGAAAGGCCGGACGCGGGGCTCAGGGGTGGGCGAAGAGGGTGCTGGCCAGGGTGACGTGGATGGCGGTGCCGCCGAGGATGCTCAGGACGGCGTTGCGCCGCCACAGGTGCAGGGCGAGGGTGGCGGCCAGGGCGAGGGCGGTGGGGGCGGCTCGCAGGGGGCTGGCGAGGGGGAGGTCGCGCAGGGCGTAGACGGTGAGGATCACCATCACGCCGACCGGCATCCGCTCGCTCAGGTAATGGAGTACGGCGCTGGCCCGTAGCGGGGCGAGGGCGGCGAAGGGCAGCGCGCGCAGGCCCCAGGTGACGGCGACCGAGACGCCGATGGCGGCGAGCAGGTAGGGCGTGTCAGGCACGGGCCGGCTCCTTCGGGGTGGGGGTGCGGTGCCGGGTGAGGGCGCGTCGGGCCAGCAGGCCGGCGGTGAACAGCGCGGTGGCGGCGAGCAGCATCTGACCGGGGAACAGGAAGCGCGCGGCGAGTGCGCAGACCAGGGCCAGCGCGGGGGTGGGGACGTCGCGCCGGGCCCGGTAGGCGTCGACGGCGAGCACGACGAACAGCGCGGTGAGCGCGAAGTCCAGGCCGACCAGCCGGGCGGGCACCAGGGCCCCGAACAGCGCGCCGGCGGTGGCGCCGGCGACCCAGTAGAGCTGGCAGAGCACCTGGAGCCAGATGATGCGCCGCCCGCTCCAGGAGTGCGCCTGCCGCCCGGTGGTCAGGGCGTAGGCCTCGTCCGTCATGGCGAAGGTGCTGTACGCCCGGCCGAACCGGCCGCGGACCCGGTGCAGCGGGAAGGACAGCGCGTAGAAGACGTGCCGGAAGTTCACCAGGAACGCGGTCAGGGCGATCTGCGTGAGCGGGGCGACCGCGACGACGAGTCCGATCAGCAGGAACTCCAGCGACCCGGCGTAGACCAGCGCGGTGAAGGCGGTGGCCCACCACCAGCTCAGGCCCGCGTGGACGACGAGCACGCCGAACGCGAGGCCGAGCGGGAATAGGCCCAGGCCGACGGAGCTGGAGTCCCGGAGCGCGGCCGTCAGGTCGTTCCGGGCGGTCGGCGTGGCGGCGTTCGTTTCGGCGGCGGGCGTGGGCGGCGGAACGGGACGGGTGAGCGTCCCGCCGGGGGCGGAATTCATGAGGAAATTCTAGGCCGGATTGCGGGTAATATGGTTTCCAATTATTGCCCTGGAGCCGCACGATGAGTAATAGAACAATGCTGGACGCCATTGATCGTGAAATTTTGTTCCATCTGCGCCAGGACGGTCGGCTGACCAACGTCGAACTGGCCAAGCGGGTCGGCCTCACGCCGCCTCCCTGCCTGCGCCGGGTCAAGCGGCTGGAGGAGGCCGGGGTCATCGCCGGATACCGGGCCCGGATCGACCCGGCGGCGGCCGGTCGGGGGTTCGAGGTGGTGGTCGCGGTCGAGATCGGCGTCAACGACCTGCAGACGGTGGAGGAGTTCGAGTCGACGGTGGCCTCCTACGAGGAGGTGGTCGAGTTCCGCCGGCTCTTCGGCCGCCCCGACTACTTCCTCCGGGTCGCGGTCGCCGACCACGCCGCCTACGAGGGCTTCCTCACGGCCCGGCTGATGGGGCTGCCGGCCGTCGCCCGGGTCGACTCGCACCTGACCATGAAGATCATCAAGGACGACGGCTGAGCGGACCCTCCGCCGGAGCGGGGAACGCGGAAGGGTCCGGCACCTGGGTAGGTGCCGGAC
>NZ_JBHVET010000946.1:0-2678 GCF_042802135.1 Kitasatospora sp. NPDC057512 | reverse complement strand
CTCGTACGCGGTGCCCTGGTGGTGGTGCGGTCAGCCCAGCGCACCGGCCGCGCGGTGGCGGCCGTGCGCGTCGGTCTCCGGGCTGTCGTCGGCGGCGGAGCCACCGCGGTGGCGGCCGTGCGACGCGGTGTCCTTGGCCGTCTTCTCGTCGGCGTCGGTCCCGGTAACCGCGGGTCCGGTGGTGTCGGTGAGGGTGTCGGACATGAGAATCGTCTTTTCCGTGCGGAGGGTGCAGGTCATCGGCGCCCGGCCGGCGCCGGTGGCGCACGGTCGGGTCCCCGATCGGGCGCCCGGTACGCGCCCGTAGCCGGTGATCGCGGCCCGTGCCCCGGTCACCATAACGGCCGGGACGGACGAGATCCTATCGAGATCATGACGCGAGTCCCGCGCTGGTCCCAGGCCCGGGCCCGGACGGCAGGCCGTCCCGTCCGGCGCCACGACCAGGGCGAGGGACGGGTCGGTCCGTACCAGGGCCGACAAGTGGCACCCACCCGCGGAGGGTTCACTCGGATCGCCCAGTGCGGCGTCGAGGCCGCCCGGGCGGGGCCGTCGGCTGTTCCGGTCCCGCCCGGGTCAGCCCGGACGGCCGGTCCGCAGGAACGTGGCCAGCAGCTCGTGCAGGACGGCGGCGCCCTCGTCGGCGAGCACCTCGTGCCCGGACCCGGCCGCCTCGACGTACCGGAAGTCCTCCCCCTCGACCCGGCCGATCCGCAGCAACTCGTGCCGCAGCGACCGGGACTGGCTCACCGGCACGACCTCGTCCCGGTTGCCGTGCACCACCAGCAGCGGCGCGCTCAGCCGGTGCGCCAGTTGCAGCACGTCGCGCGGTCCGCGGGCGTCGGCGACCTGCTCGCCACCGCCCAGGCGGGTGGTCAACGCCCTTACGGGGGGCGCCGCTTCGGCCAGCAGTCGGGCGCCGGACAGGAACGGCGCGACCACCGCGCAGCGGGCGACCTGCTCGGCCGGCGCGTGCGAGGCCGCCAGCAGCGCCAGGAAGGCGCCGTAGCTGACCCCGAAGAGGGCCGGCGGCTCCAGGCCGAGGGCGGCGCGCTGGCCCGCGATGCCGTCCAGCAGGTACAGGACGTCGTCCAGGTCGGGACCGCCCCAGGCGCCCCGGATGGCCAGCGCGTGCGCCACGCCGTAGCCGGTGGAGCCGCGCTGGTTCGGCGCGACCACCGCCAGGCCCTCGGCGGCCATCCGTTGCAGTGCCGGGTCGAACTCCAGCCGCCAGGCGTCCGCCGGGCCGCCGTGCAGCGCCAGCACCAGGTGCGGGCTGCTCAGCCAGGCGTCCCCGCCGTACACCACGGCCTCCAACGGGCCCGCCGGGCCCGCGAGTTCGAGGCTCTGCGCGGGATGCCAGCGGCCGCCGTCCCCGGGCGGGGCGCTGCCGTCGAGCCGCCAGCCGGGCGGTTCGGTCCGCACCGGGCGCACCCCGCCGGGCTGCCAGGGCAGGATGGTGTCCCGCCACGGCCCTGGCAACCCCGAGGCCAGCGGCGCGAGTTGGAGCGGCAGCGGGGTCGGGCCGGAGACGGGCGGGAGCGGGCCGTGGGTCAGCAGCTCGTCGACGTCGAGGGTGGCCAGCGCCGTCGGGTGGTCGGGCGAGGAGTACGGCACGCGCAGCCCCGCCTCGCCCCAGTGCCCGACCGCGCCGAGCCGCCCGGGCGGGACCGGCAGCGGCTCCAGCCGCCCGGCCGAGGGCCGCCACAGCGCGAGCGCCGACCCCGCGCCGTGGTCGATCTGCACCGCGACCCGGGGGCCGTCTGCCGCCACCCGCAGGGCTACCGGCCGCAGCAACATGCCCGCGACGTGCAGGCACTCGGGGAAGCGCAGCGGCTCCCCGGCGCCGAGGACGCCCCAGCCGAGCCGGTCGGTGCCGGGCGCGTCGCTGCGCACCATCGCGAACCGGCTGTCCGGGTCGAACAGCACCAGGCGGTCGTTGCTCTGCGGACCGATCTCCAGCAGGGGGGAGGTGCGGCCGGCGCGCAGGTCGAGCACCACGCTGCGGACCAGGCCCGCGTTCACCCGGTCCAGCGCGAGCAGCGTGCCGGTACTGTCCAGCCAGGTGCCGCCGCCGTGCAACCCCGGGATCTCGGCGACCTGTTCGGGCTCGCTGCCGTCCGTGCGCACCAGCCAGGCGGTGGTCGCCGGGCGGGTGTCGCTGCCGAGCGCGACCGCCACCGGCGTCCGCGGGTCGGCCCCGGCCCGGGCGGGGAGCGGCAGCACCCGCAGGCCGGTCATCCGCAGCGAGCCCAACGGCTGTTCCAGGGCGCCGTTCCCGCCGTACGAGAGGCGGACCAGGTCGTGCCGCTCGCCGTCGTGCCGGCAGGTCAGCACCGAGCCGTCCGGGAGCGCGGCCAGCTGCGAGCGCAGGCTCTCCGCGCGGTTGCCGGGCAGTGGCAGCGCGGTCGGCACGGCCGGCCCGCCGTCCTGCGGCAGCCGCCAACTCTCCACGTACCAGCCGCTGTCGGCGGAGGAGGCGAGGCAGGCGGCGTGGCTGCCGTCGGCGGCGAAGGTGAAGCTCAGCCGGCGCAGCGTCTGGGTCATGGTTCGGGTGGCCACGTTCATGCTCCGCTCACCCCGGTGGTGCTGGACGGGCCCGCCGAGTCGGAGGGGACTGTGGTGTCGGACCGGCCCGCAGTGCCGGAGGGGGCCGGTCCGCCGTCGCGCCTCGGCCGGGC
>NZ_JBHVET010000945.1:0-2681 GCF_042802135.1 Kitasatospora sp. NPDC057512 | reverse complement strand
GACGTGGAGTTGTCAGAGCTGCCTGGTCACAGGCCGATCGCTACCCGGAGGTGACGATCAGTAGTTGTCGACCGGACGGACCCGGATCCAGGTCTCCAGGTAGTTCGAGGACTCGTTCTCGACCTCGATGCTGGTCCCGGTCTTCGGGACGTTGACACCGCTGTACTGGTCGTCCTTGCTCCACCACGACTTCAGGTCGTTGAACTCGTCGACGCCCTTGGCCTTCGGGATGACGGTCTCGACGCCGGCCTTGTGCAGGGTCAGGCCGGAGGTGCGGCGCGAGCCGAAGGTGGAGTCGTAGCCCTGCATGCGCGGACGCATCAGGGTGCCGTCGGTCCACTTCATCGGAGTCGGGTGCGAGTCGACCGGCAGGATCAGGCCCTGGCCCGGGTGGGCGCTGACGTTGTTGTCGGTCTGCGACTCGTCCCAGTACCAGATCAGCAGGCCGGGCTGGTACGAGTAGTGCTCGACCCAGTTCGGCCTGTCGGCGAAGCCGAAGTTGTACGGGCCGGTCTTCAGGGTCTGGTCGAAGGACACGTACTGCCGGTTCTCCGCGATGTAGTACTGCGCGTAGTCCTTGGTGTACGAGCCGCCGAAGCGGGAGAACCCGTCGGCCACCCAGCCGTTGTCACCGTTCTCGACGTCGTCGCTGAACACGGTGGCGCCGTCGGCGACGACCGCGATGTTGTCCAGCGTCAGGCCGCGGAAGTGCAGGCCGCCGTCGGTGGTGTTGTGGTAGCGGAACTTGACCTTCTGGCCCGCGTAGGCGTCCAGGTTGAAGGACAGGTCGCCCCAGGTGGCCACCTGGCCGCTGATGGCCGGACGGCCGTTCTCGCGCGGCAGCGCGGTCCCGTTCCAGGTGCCGTCGACGACGGTCCAGGTCTTGCCGCCGTCGGTGGAGACCTCGCCGAACGCGTAGTCGAAGTCCTGCTCCAGCTCGTACCAGGCCTTGGCGTTGATGCTGGCCTTGGTCTTGCCGGTCAGGTCGACGTCGCGGGTGAGCGTGACGTTCAGGTTGTCGGCGCTGCCGCTCCACCACTCACCGGTGCCGGCGAACGGCTTGTTGATCTCGGTGGTGATGCTCTTCTTCGGCAGGTCGACGATCAGACCCTGCGGCAGGTTGCTGTTGTACTCCGCCGGGCCGATGTGGTGGGTCGACTCGGTGCCCGCCTTGGCGCGGTCGGCCTTCAGCCAGCCCAGCTTGTACTTGCTCCAGGCGTCGAGGTCGTTCGGCATGTCGCCGATGCTGTTCTTGCCCTCGCCGAGCCAGGAACCGGAGGACATCAGCGACCAGAAGCCGACCGAGTTGTCGATGCCCTTGCCGGCGGTGTCGTAGAGGTCCGGCAGACCGAGGTCGTGGCCGTACTCGTGGGCGAAGACGCCGAGGCCGCCGTTCTCCGGCTGCATCGTGTAGTCGCCGATCCACAGGCCGCTGTTGCCGACCTGGACGCCGCCGAGCTTGTTGCCCTCGGGACCGGCCGTGCCCTGCAGGTTGCCGTAGACGTACGAGCGGTGCGCCCACAGGGCCTTGCTGCCCTGCTTGCCGCCACCGGCCGACTTGTCCTCGCCGGCGTGCACGATCTGGAAGTGGTCGATGTACCCGTCGGGCTGGTTGAAGTTCCCGTCGTGGTGCGAACCGTAGCGGTCCCACTGGTCGTACTGGGCCAGGGTCGCCTTGATCTGCGCCTCGGTCTGACCCTTGGCCTGCTGGTCCTTGTACCAGATGTCCACGGCGTCGCGGATCAGGTCCTGGGCGCTGGCGCAGACGTTGGAGCCGCAGTAGTCGGAGCCGTACCGGGCCTCGTTCCACGGCACCCGGACCCAGTCCGAGACCACGCCGTCGACCGAGTAGCGGCCCGAGGACTGCTTCTCGTAGTAGGTCTTCAGCGAGGGCTTGTCCTTGGCGAAGTACAGGTCCTGGTAGTGCTGCTGGTTGTAGTCGGCCTGCCACTCGGTCGAGTTGTTGGTGGCCGGGTCCGGCTTCGCGATCTCGTTGTGCTTGGGGCCGGCCTCGCCGCCGTACTTGACCTTGCCGTCCGGCGTCTTGGTGGTGTTGTCCACCTGGTCACCGAAGTCGACCAGGATGGTGAAGATCTTGTCCGTGCGCTCACGGGCGAGCTCGACGTACTTGTCCTTGCCGAGCTTCACGCTGGTGCTGCCGTTGTGCTGCTCGACCTCGGCGGTGCCGTTGAGGAGCTTCTCGGTGGCGGCCTTCTGCTCGGCCTCCACCTTCGCGGTCAGCGGGCCCGGAAGGTTGTGCTCGGTGTTCTGGACGGCGTCGGCCGGGTCCCGCGGGACCGGGGCCGAGCCGGCGGCGACGGCGGTGGCCGGGAACAGGCCCGCGCCGAGCGTGACTATGACCGCTGCGGCCGTGGCAGCCGCAGCGGTTCTCCTGGTGTTCTTCAACGTTGTGACGTCCTCCCCGACCGGGGCCCAGCTCTTGGCCAAAGCCCGGCAAACCAAAATGAAAGACAGGTGGACGTCATTTGATCCAAGTGTGCACGGAAAAGATAGACCTTGACCGTGACATGGTCACGGCGCTATCCTCCGCGACTTCCCATCATCTGACCGCATGTCAACCGTATGTTCGTGAAAGGTCGGTGAGAAACCGAGCGCACCCGCACCAGTCAACGCGGGGGCCAGTCGGCCCGGCCCGCACCGGCGTGGGTGGCGGCGGGAGC
>NZ_JBHVET010000944.1:0-2691 GCF_042802135.1 Kitasatospora sp. NPDC057512 | reverse complement strand
GCCCCGGGCGGTGCGTCAGACCGCCGACGTCGGCCGGACCGCCGGTTCGGCCGACGCGGCCAGGGGACGGCGGGTGAGCAGGCGGTCCACGGCGTACGGGCCGGAGCCGAGCGCCGCGATGGCCAGGAAGGCCCAGCAGAACAGCACCGAGGGCTCGCCCCCGTTCTGCAGCGGCAGCAGCGCGTGCTCCTGGTGGACGGTGAAGTAGGCGTAGGCCATCGAGCCGGAGCAGAGCAGCGCGGCCACCCTGGTGCCGGCGCCGAGCAGCACCAGGGCGCCGCCGACCAGTTGGATCAGCGCGGCCCACCAGCCGGGCCACTGGCCGAGCGGGACGGTGCCGCCGCCCTTGGCGCCGCCGAGCACGCCGAACAGCGAGGCGGCGCCGTGGCAGGCGAAGAGCAGGCCGACGACGATCCGGAACGCCGTCAGCACGACGGGTCTGACGGCGTCGGCGGTCTGCCGGGAGTGGGCGGGACGGGATGTGGACATGCGAAGCGCCTCCTGTGGGGGAAGGAGGTGGATGTGGGAGCGGTAAGGGTAGCCATGGTCTAGTCCACTTGGCAATGCTCCGTCAGGGGTCAGGTCTGGACCACTGATCGCCCTTTCTTGACCGAACGATCCAGAAAGGGCTACTGTTCCCGGCATGGCGCGCACGAAGGAATTCGACCCGGACGCGGCGCTGCAGGCGGCCCTGGAGCTGTTCTGGCAGCGCGGCTACGAGGCCACCTCGATGGCCGACCTGGTCGAGCGGCTCGGCATCGCCCGGGCCAGTCTCTATGCGACCTTCGGCAGCAAGCGCGAGCTGTACCTGCGGGCGCTGGAGCGCTACTGCGAGCAGAGCGACTCGGCGCGGCTGGACGAGCTGTCCCAGCCGGGCCCGGCGCTGCCGGCGGTCCGCGCGCTGGTCCGCCACTACGCGACGGCGGGGGAGGAGGAGCGGCGGCTCGGCTGCTTCGTCACCAACACGGCGGTGGAGCTGGCCCCGCATGACCCGGTCGCGTCCCGGCGGGTGGAGGCGAGCTTCGACCGCCTGGAGACGCTGCTCGCCGCCGCCCTGGCGCGGGCCGCCGCGCAGGGCGAGCTGCCCGCCGGGCGGGACCCGCGGGCGCTCGCCCGGATGCTGGTGGTGCTGCTCCAGGGCATCCGGGTGGTGGGCAAGACCGCCGACGGCGCGCCCCTGGCGCGGGACGCCGCCGAGCAGGCGCTGGCACTGCTGGACTGACGCCCGGCCGGTTCGGGTCGGCGTCTTCTGCTGGGCTCATACTGGACCGAATGGTCTACATAGGGGGGAGGGTTTTACATGGCCGTCATCACTACCGGCCGGTACGGCTTCGCGCTGCTCGGCATCGTCCAGGCGGTGCTGATCTTCACGATCACGATCCTGACCGTGCCGCTGCCGCTGGTGGCACGGGAGTTGGGGCTCGGCCCGTCCGGGGTGCTGCTGCTCAGCGCCGCCTACGGCCTCTCCTTCAGCTCCCTGCTGCTGCTCGGCGGACGGCTGACGGACCGACACGGCGGACGCCCGGTGCTCCGGGCCGGCCTGCTGCTGCTCGCCGCCGCCTCGATCGCCTGCGCCCTCGCGCCCGGCTACCCCGTCCTGCTGGCGAGCCGCTTCGTGCAGGGCGCGGGCGCGGCCCTCACCGCCCCGGCGGCGGTCGCCGTGGTCCGGGTGCTGCATCCCGAACCGGCCGCCTACCGCCGGGCGATGGCCACCTGGGGCGGCCTGTCGGTGCTCGGGGCCACCGTCGGCAGCGTGGTCTCGGGCGCGGTCGCCGCTACGGTCTCCTGGCGCTGGCTGTTCGCGGTGCCCGTCGTGGTCGCCCTGGCCGGCCTCGCCCGCTCCGGAGCCCTGCCCGCCGCTCTGCCCGCAGCCCTTGGTCATGCCCGCGCCGTCCGCCGACCGGCTCTCGACCTGCCCGGCGCCGCCCTCGCCACCGCCGGTATCTGCGCGGCGAGTCACGCCCTGGTGGCCTCCACCGAGCAGGGCTGGCGCAGCCCCGGGACGTACGGCCCGCTGGCCGCCGGACTCGTCCTGCTGCTCGCCTTCGCCGCCGTCGAGCGCCGCACCGCCGACCCGCTGCTGCCACCCGGCTTCCTCGCCGACCGCCGCCGCGCCACCGCCCTCGCCGCCGTCATGGCCACCGCCGCCGGCACCGCGCTCACCTTCGTCCTGCTCTCGCTCTACCTCCAGCAGCTGCGCGGCTGGAGCGCCGCGGCCACCTCCGCCGCCTTCCTGCCGTACGCGGTGGTCCTGCTGCTCTCCGGCCGGCTGGCCGGCCCGCTGACCGTCCGGTACGGACCGGTGGCGGTCACCGCCGGCGGCCTCGCCGTGGGGGCCACCGGACTCGGCCTGCTGGCCGGGCTCGCCCCCGGCAGCGGCTACCCCCTCGGCCTGCTGCCCGGACTGCTCCTGCTGCCCGCCGGCGCCGCCGCGGCCTTCGCCGGGGCGGCCGTGCTCGCCACCGGCGGGGTGCCGCCCGAGCGCACCGGGCTGGCCGCGGGAGTGTTCAACACGGCCATGGAACTCGGCCCCACGGCCGGACTGGCCGCCCTGATGGCGCTCGCCGCCACCCGCCCGAGCGTCGTCGGCGGCTACGCCGCGGCCTTCGCGGCGGCCGCCGCGGGGCTGGCGCTCACCGCCGTCGCGGTCGCCGCCCTGCCCCGCGCCACCAGCGCCACCAGCACCACCCC
>NZ_JBHVET010000943.1:0-2698 GCF_042802135.1 Kitasatospora sp. NPDC057512 | reverse complement strand
ACGGACGCTTCCTTCGGACCGCCTTCCAGCGGACCCTCCGGGCTTCGTTCTTTCGTGTTTCCAGCTTACCAGATGCTTTCCGCTCCGTTTACCGGGGGTTTTTGCACCTGAAATCTGGCGTTAACCGCCGAGTTGCGGCGACTCGCCCAACCATAGCGGGTCGGCTGCCGGAGCGCGAACCGGGGCGCACCCGGGGTCCTCCGGACGGCGGCATGATTTGTTGCTCTCGCGAGCATATACAGCAATGGTCTCGATTCGCCAAGATGCCTGTAGAGTGCGGCGCATCGGCCAGAGGACTAGACCACTAGCGGGCCGGTGAGTCGCCGGCCGGTTAGGTAGGCAAGGGCGGGGTCTTCGCCCGGGAATGTCAGCAGTTGTCCGAAGTTGACATGAATTAGGCTTCAGTTGATCGTCGCGCCGCTCCTCGCGGCCGCTCGCTGTACTGCACTTGGGAGGCACAACCATGACCACTGTGACGTCGCCGCTGACCGGCAAGATCGTGGGGCTCGCGGGCGTGCCCGACCCGGTGTTCTCGGGTGCGATGGTCGGCCCGGGCACCGCGGTCGACCCCGTTCGCGAGCAGACCACGGCGGTCGCTCCGGTGGACGGTGTCGTCGTCTCCATGCACCCGCACGCGTTCGTCGTCGTGGACGCCGAGGGCCACGGTGTGCTGACCCACCTCGGGATCGACACCGTTCAGCTCAACGGCGAGGGCTTCGAGCTGCTCGTCAACAAGGGCGACACGGTGACCCGTGGTCAGGCCGTCATCAAGTGGGACCCGGCCGCCGTCGAGGCCGCGGGCAAGTCGCCGATCTCGCCGATCGTGGCGCTGGAGGCCACCGCCGACTCGCTCGGCGACCTGCGGGAGGACGGCGAGGCCAAGGCCGGCGAGCAGCTGTTCAGCTGGAGCTGACCCCTTCCTTCCGACACCCGCCCCGGACGAGATGACGGGGCGGTCCCCACACACAGCGGTTCCCGGCGGGGCCGCTCATCTCAGCGGAGACAGTGACATGGAGAAGACGCTGCGCGGCGTGGGCGTGAGCCACGGGGTCGCGATCGGCCAGGTGCGGCACATGGGGACGGCGGTGCTGGAGCCCCCGGCCACCCAGATCCCGACCGAGGACGCCCCGCGCGAGCAGGCCCGCGCCCAGGCCGCCGTCGAGGCGGTCGCCGCCGACCTCATCGCGCGCGGCAACCTCGCGGGCGGCGAGGCCCAGGCCGTGCTGGAGGCCCAGGCGCTGATGGCGCAGGACCCCGAGCTGATGGCCGACGTGTCCCGCCGGATCGCCGTCGGCAGCAGCGCCGAGCGCGGCGTCTACGACGCGTTCGCGGCCTACCGGGCGCTGCTCGCCTCCGCCGGGGAGTACCTGGCCGGGCGGGTCGCCGACCTGGACGACGTGCGCAACCGGATCGTGGCCCGGCTGCTCGGCGTGCCGATGCCGGGCGTGCCGGACAGCGACGAGCCGTACGTGCTGTTCGCGCGGGACCTGGCGCCGGCCGACACCGCGCTGCTCGACCCGACGCTGGTGCTCGGCTTCGTGACCGAGGAGGGCGGGCCGACCAGCCACAGCGCCATCCTGGCCCGGGCGATGGGCGTGCCCGCCGTCGTGGCGCTGCCGGGCGCGATCGAGGTCGCCGAGGGCACCGTCGTCGCGGTGGACGGCAGCTCCGGCGATGTCCTGCTGGAGCCGTCCCAGGAGAAGCAGGACGAGCTGCGGGCGGCCGCCGCCGCGCGCAAGGCCGCGCTGGCCGCCTCCTCCGGCCCGGGGCAGACCTCGGACGGTCACCGGGTGCCGCTGCTGGCCAACGTGGGCGGCCCGGCCGACGTGCCGGCCGCGCTGGAGAACGGCGCCGAGGGCGTCGGCCTGTTCCGCACCGAGTTCCTGTTCCTGGACGACTCGGCGAAGGCGCCCAGCGCCGAGAAGCAGGTCGAGGCGTACCGCAAGGTGCTGGAGGCCTTCCCCGAGGGCCGGGTCGTGGTCCGGGTGCTGGACGCCGGTGCGGACAAGCCGCTGGACTTCCTGACCCCGGCCGACGAGCCGAACCCGGCGCTGGGCGTGCGCGGGCTGCGCACCCTGCTCGAGCACCCCGAGGTGCTGCGGACCCAGCTCCAGTCGCTGGCCAAGGCGGCCGAGGGCCTGCCGGTGCACCTCGAGGTGATGGCCCCGATGGTGGCCGACCGCAAGGACGCCAAGGACTTCGCGGCCGCGTGCCGGGAGGCCGGGCTGGACGCCAAGTTCGGCGCGATGGTGGAGATCCCGTCGGCCGCGCTGCGCGCCAGGTCGATCCTCCAGGAGGTCGAGTTCCTGTCGCTGGGGACCAACGACCTCGCGCAGTACACCTTCGCGGCCGACCGTCAGGTCGGCGCGCTGGCCCGGCTCCAGGACCCGTGGCAGCCCGCCCTGCTGGACCTGGTCGCCGCGGCGGCCGACGCCGCACGGGTGAGCGGCAAGAGCTGCGGGGTCTGCGGCGAGGCGGCCGCCGACCCGCTGCTGGCCGTGGTGCTGACCGGTCTGGGCGTCACCAGCCTGTCGATGGGCGCGGCCTCGATCCCCTACGTGCGGACCACGCTCGCCAAGTACACGCTGGCGCAGTGCCGCCGGGCGGCCGAGGCGGCCCGGGCCGCGGACAGCGCCGAGGAGGCGCGGGCCGCCGCGCAGCAGGTGCTCTCCGGCGAGTAGGACGGGTAGCGGACAGG
>NZ_JBHVET010000942.1:0-2699 GCF_042802135.1 Kitasatospora sp. NPDC057512 | reverse complement strand
CCCCACCCACAGCACCGGCAGTCTGAAAATCATCCAGCCCCCGGAGCGGCCACCCCCGGAGCCACCCCCGGCCCCCACCCTCCCGAGAGCCCGACCCCCACCCCCAAACCCCCACAATGGACCCATGTCGGGAGCCGAACCCACCATCACCGTCCCCACCTGGCTGACGAACACCGTCACCGCCACCCAAGGCGAAGCCGCCCACCCCTGGCTCGCCACCCTCCCCGCCAGAACCGCCGCCCACCTCGCCGCCTGGAACCTCACCCTGGAACGGATCCTCGACCCCGGCGGCAGCCTCAGCCTCGTCGCGTACGTCCACCGCGACGACCTCTCCCCCGCCGTCCTCAAGGTCGGCTTCCCCACCCCCGAGACCGCCCACGAGTACACCGCCCTCGCCCACTGGGCCGGCCGCGGAGCCGTCCTCCTGCTCGACTCCGCCCCCGCCGACGGGGCTCTGCTGCTCGAACGCCTCCACGGCGGGATCCCGCTGCGTTCCCTCGCCGAGCCCAAGGCCATGCTGGAGGCCACCAGCCTGCTGCACCGCCTCTGGACGGAGCTCCCCGAGGGCCACCCCTTCCCCGTCCTCTCCGAACGGGTCGCCGCCACCGCCCGTCTCGCGGAACACCCCCACCCCGTCGCCGCCGAGGCGCGGCAGCTGGTCGCCGAGGCCCTGGACACCGCCCGGGAGCTGACCGGCTCCGCCGACGAGTCCTTCCTCCTGCACGGCGACTTCCACCACGGCAACGTCCTCGCCGCCGACCGCGCCCCCTGGCTGGCCATCGACCCGCGCCCGCTGGCCGGCGAACGCGCCTACGACCTGGCCCGCCTGGCCCTGGACCGCGCCGACACCCTGTTCGGTTCCCCCGGCGCCCCCGCCGCCGTCCGCCGCCGACTGGGCCGGCTCTCCGAAGCCCTGGAGGTCGACCAGGAGCGCCTCCGTGGCTGGACCCTCTTCCGCGCCGTCGACCTCGCCCTCCGCGCCCTCACCGCGAACCGCCGCGAGGACGCCGAGCTCTACCTCGAGTTCGCCGACACCGTCTGACCCCGACCCCCGCCAACTCCCCCCACCCCGAGGGCAGTTACCCCCCGGCCCTCCGCAGCGGCAACCGGGCTCCCATCACCGCGTACAGCCGGTCCGTCGCCGGGAACCGCACCGCCCGCGCCAGGTCCTGGTACCCCAGCGCCCGGTACAGCCGCCGCGCCGCCGTCTCCGCGTCGATCGCCGAGAGGATGCTCCGCTCCAGCCCCGAGCCCTCGCACAGCGTCCGGATGATCCGCGAGCCGACCCCCTGCCCCTGGAACTCCGGCAGCACGTGCAGCTCGGTGACGGCGAAGACCCCGTCCAGCCAGTCCCCGTACCCCCGGGCGGCCAGGTAGGGCTCGATCACCGTGCTCCACCAGTGCTCCCGCTGGTTGGGCATCCCGTACCCGAAGCCGACCAGCCGCCCCCCGCTCATCGCCCCGAGCGCGATCACCCCCGGCTGCTGGGCGTGCCGCCCCACGATGTGCAGCCGTACCGCGACCTCCTCAGGCGTCAGCCCGAACGCCACCGCCTGGACCTCCAGCGCCTGCGGCGCCCAGTCCGCGAGGTCGATGGCCCCGATCGTCACCCCGGTCAGCTGATCCATGCCCCGGACGTTACTACCAGCGGCCCCGCGGCGCGGCCGAAGATCCCAACAGCGCCCCGCGCAGCCCGATCGGACCGCTCAGAACAGCACGCTCATGAACGCCCCGACCTCCTGGAACCCCACCCGCCGGTACGCGGCCCGGGCCCGCAGGTTGAAGTCGTTGACGTACAGCGACACCACCGGCGCCACCTCCCGCAACGCGACCTCCAGGACCGCCGCCATCCCCGTCTCGGAGAGCCCCCGCCCCCGGTGCTCCGGATCGACCCAGACCCCCTGGATCTGGCAGGCCCCCTCCGTCACCGCCCCGATCTCCGCCTTGAAGACGACCTGCCCGTCCTCGCCGAACCGCGCGAACGACCGCCCGCTGGACACGAGTTCGGCCACCCGGGCCTGGTAGAGGAGCCCTCCGTCCCCGGCGAGCGGCGACACCCCCACCTCCTCGGTGAACATCGCCACGCACGCCGGCATCAGGGCCTCGACCTCGTTGCGCCGCACCCTCCGCACCAGCGGATCCGGCGCGATCTCCGCCGACGGCACCGAGGTCGCCATCAGCGGCTGGTGCGCCCGCACGTCCCGGGGCGGACCCCAACTGCGCTCCAGCAGTGCCCAGAAGGCCGCCGTGGCCGCCGCCGGCCCGACGATCGAGGAGCAGCGCCGCCCCTGGCGGCGGGCCCGTTCCGCGAACGCCGCGACCGCCTCCGGCCCGGCGTCGACCAGGACCAGGTTCGCCCCGGCGTAGCAGAGCGCGCCCAGCACGCCGTCCCCGTCGTACCAGCCCCACATCTCCCCGCCGAGCCGCCACGGGTCCAGCCCGACGGCCTCGACCCTGGTCGCGACGAAGGCGTTGGCCACCGGGTCGCGGTGGAGGATCTCCAGGGCCTCCGACAGGTCCGGCGGCTCCAGCACGCGGGTGGTGGCCAGGGCCCGCGCGGCCTGGAAGGAGCTCGGGAGCATCACACCGCGATCGAGCATCGGGACAGCACCTCACTGAGACGACTCTGGCCGCACCCTACTCCGTGGCCCCACCCGGCTACGGCCGCGGGGCCGTCCGCGAACGGACGGCCCCGCTTC
>NZ_JBHVET010000941.1:0-2700 GCF_042802135.1 Kitasatospora sp. NPDC057512 | reverse complement strand
GTGCCGGCCGGCGCGTGGTCAACAAGCGCTGAGTCCTGCGGCTAGTACGACTCGTCCTCGTCGCTGTCCGGGTCATCACTGTCGATGAATCCGGCTTGGGCGTCGGGCTCGTTCTTCACGAGCGTGGCATACACCTGGAGTGCGGCATCCCGAGCCTTCGTCCACTCGTCGTGGGTGCCGAAGGGGTGAGGCGGCGGCGGGACGGTGGATGCGCTGAGCTCGGTGGCGGCCTCCATGGCGATCTCCAGGGCGACCGTGAGACGGTCCCGGTTGTCGCGGTCGCGGTCCTCGGGGCTGTCGGCGCTCCGGCTGCGGCGGTTCTCCTGCTGCTTGAGGAACCCGGCCATCACCTTGCTGGGGCTGGCGATCTCGAAGAGCCGGTGTTCGGTCAGCCGCATCGCCTGGCGGGTTTCGACGGTCGACCCCGTGATGACGACGCTGCCGTCCTCGTTGATGTCGGGGATGTTGTACTCGTGGGTGGGCCGCTCAGGGTCCCACCCCGACCACGCGGTGGCGAGCATGCGCAGGCCGTGGGGGTGGCTCGCCAAGTCGCTGAGGATCACCGGCGGGATGCCGCGGTAGGGGGTGGTGCCCTCGTAGAACTTGGACTCGCGGTCGCGGGTGAGGTAGCCGTCCATGATCAGGGCGTATCCGCCGCCGATCATCAGCGTGGTTCGGGCCGCGGTGTCACCAGCGAGCGCCAGCTCCAGCAGCTCGGTGGGCGCCTTGTAGATCGGCGTCCAGGCGGCGGCAGTCACGGTTTCGATGAGGTAGCCGCCGTCCCCGAAGGCGTTGCGGGCGGTCTGCAGGGAGGCGGGCTTGTGGGTGCCCTTCTCCTTGCGGCTCTTGGACCTGCGGATGTCCCGGTCGACGATGACGCCGAGCATGAAGCTGAACTGCTTGGTCGTCACGGCACGGCGGGCCATGATGTTGCGGATCTCGGCCTTGGCCGCGCGGAACGCGGCACCGCTGGCGAGGCGCTGGGTGGTGTAGATCGCGCGCCAGATGGGGGAAGCGTCGGGGCAGCCGATCAGGTCGGGGAGCTCGGCGAGCGGCGTGACCCCGGTGATGATGTCGCCCTGGCTCCGCGTCAGCACGCCGCGGGCGACGAGCCCGTCGATGACCTGGTTGGCGATGTTGTGCCACATCGCGTCCTGGGTCCAGGGGTTCTTCTCGAGGTGCTCGCCGGCGACGAGGTTCTCCACCATCGTGACGAAGGAGAAGGTGCTCTCCGGGGCGAGCGGGTTCGCGGTCGTGGTCTGCGTGGTCACTGGCCGGCCTCCGGGGTGTTGCCGTTGTGGGCGCCGACGACCAGGCGGATGGGCACGGTCGTGGCCTGGCCGACGCGGACGACCTGGTCGGTCAGCCCGCGCTGGTAGGCGGTGTTGTAGGTGACGACCTCGTCCCGCACCGCGCGGCGCAGGCTGTTGGGGTCGCGCAGGAGGTCCTCGACCACGGCGTCGCCGGTGCCCTCGTTGCTCCGCGCGGTGCGGGTCTTCGCGGCGGAGGAGAGCCGGGAGATGCCGTCCACGACGACGGGCAGCACACGGGAGGGCGAGCCGTCGGTGAAGGTGACCCTGACCAGGATGACCAGGAGCGGCTCGGACACGCCGCGCTGCATGATCGAGTCCGAGTAGTCGGACTTCGGGGTGTTCAGCGTGCTGACCACCGTCTCGCGGACCAGCTCGGCGAGCTCCTTCGGGGAGGAGAACTCGCACCGGGCCTGTGCGAGCGGGTGACCGTTCCCGTCGTGTTCGTCCAGCAGGCGGGGCGCCGGCACGGACAGGGAGAGGGCGGCGATGCGCGGCTGATACAGCGGGAACAGCATCCGGGCCCAGGCCCGGCATTCGATCACGTCCAGGGCGCCGCCCGGAACGGCTACCTCGCTGAGCAGCGAGACGCCGTTGGGCTGTGCGGTGACCAGCAGGGCGGCCCGTTCGGGTTCGACCTGCAGGGCCGCTGCGGCCTTTTGGGCGTCCTCGTCGAGGTTGGTGCGCGGGTTCCTCTCCAGCCGCATGGCGACCTTCCGCAGTGCGGCGGTGGCCGGCATCTCCGGCAGGGGCAGGGGCCGGCGGGTGATGCTGAGAGCCTCGAGGTCGTGATCCGACTGGGCGGGGAGCTCGATGTGGGGCCGGAGGTTGTGCGGTTCGCGGAAGAGGGGAATGTGCTCGGTCACTGGGTGTGCCCATCGTGACACCGCCGTGCAGCCGAGTTGCTGCGCGGCTTTAGCGGCGCGACGCCGGAAGGCCAGAAGTGTCGTCCGCCCACGGAGGGAACTGCCGTCGCCTGACGGGGTGTGCTCCGTGGCGCCTGCCACGTCGTGCAGCAGTACGAACATTCACCGCCCGGATTGCCGGTCGGGTCGCAGTGCCCCAGTGGGGCCACCCGGATTTGGGAGTCCAGGTGTCGTACGTCGCACTGACGCGGTTCGACGCAGGAGGAGCGTGACTCATGATCGGACGATACGTCAAGTCGATAGTCCGATGAGTGACTGATCGTCAGGCCGCACCCGATGGTTGGGACGTCCTGGTCCTCGCTGGCGGCAGATCCTGACGGCAACACCGACGGACATGAAACGGCAGGGAAGGCCGCCAGCGCCCGCTTGTCGGGAGGGGCGCGAGGCTTCGCTGAGCCGGCCCGAAAGGTCGAACGAGCTTACAAAGCAGATGTCGGCGGTTCGAAACCGTCCGCGCCCACAGC
>NZ_JBHVET010000940.1:0-2706 GCF_042802135.1 Kitasatospora sp. NPDC057512 | reverse complement strand
CGTCCGGCCAGTCCCGGGCGGCGGCGAAGCCGGCCCAGTCGAGCGGGACGCCGTACGACCAGAGCGCGGCCGCGGCGGCGTCGAACTGCTGCTCCGGCGAGGCGCCGCGCCGGCCGCCGGCGACGAAGTGGCGCTCCGGCAGCTCCCGGCGACCCATGCCGGTCAGCGTCGGGTGCGGGCCGATCTCCAGGAAGAGCTCGTGGCCCTGTCCGTCCAGCGCGGCGAGGACCTGGTCGAACCGGGCGGTCTCCCGGGTCTGCCGGAGGAAGTACTCCGGCGTCGGGACGGTCCCGGGGGCCAGCACCTCGCCGCCGAGGTTGCTGACCAGCGGGACGGCCAGCGGCCGCAGGCGCAGCCGGGCCAGCTGGTCGCGGAAGGGGTCGAGCATCGGGTCGAGCAGGCGGGAGTGGAACGCCCGGTCGGTGGCCAGCCGTTCGGTGGTGACCCCGTCGGCGGCCAGGACGGCCTCGGCGGCGGCGATCTCGCGGGGCGGGCCGGCCAGCACGCACTGGCCCCGGCCGTTGACCACGGCCAGGTCCACGCCGGGCAGCCAGTCGCCGAGCCCGGCCAGCCGGTCCAGGCCGGCCGAGACCACCGTCATGGCGCCCTGCTCGGTCAGCCGGTGCATCAGCCGGCCGCGCAGCGCGGTCAGGAACATCCCGTCGGCCAGGTCGAGCGCGCCGGCCGCGTGGAAGGCCGCGTACTCCCCGGCGCTGTGCCCGGCGACGGCGGCGGGACGGACCCCGAGCTCCTGCCAGAGCCGCAGGTAGGCCGCCTGGAGGGCGAACAGCGCGGGCTGCGCCGCCTCGGTGGTCCAGCCGTCCTCGGCGCCCTGCGGCGCGGGGTCGAGCAGCAGCGGCAGCAGCGGCTCGCCCCAGTTCTCGCGGTGCAGCCGGTCGCACTCGTCCAGGACGGCGCGGAAGACCGGGAAGGCCCGGTGGAGCTCGGCGGCCATGCCCCGGTACTGGGCGCCCTGGCCGGTGAAGAGCAGCACCGGCAGGACCTCGCCGCGCCCCACCTCGCGGTGGGCCGCGCCGGCGGTCGTCCGGCCCGCGAGGAAGGCGTCCAGGCCCTTGCGCAGGGCGGCCGGGTCGGGGCCGGTGACGGCCAGCCGGTGGCGCAGCGCGCGCCGGCCGGCGCCGAGGGTGAGCGGCAGGTCGCCGGGCGCGAGGGCGGGTTCGGCGTCCAGCCGGTCGCGGAGCAGGCCGGCCAGTTCGGTCAGGCCCTGGGCGGTGCGGGCGGACAGCGGCAGCACGGTCGGGGCCGGGCGCGGTTCGACGGCCGGGGCCTCGGGCGCCTGCTCCAGCACCAGGTGGGCGTTGGTGCCGCCGACGCCCAGCGCGCTGACCCCGGCCCGGCGCGGGGTGGGGCCCTCCGGCCAGTCCCGGCGCTCGGCGGCGAGCCGGAACGGGCTGTCGGCCAGTTCCAGCGCGGGGTTGGGACTGGTGAAGTTCACCAGCGGGGGGATGGTGCCGTGCCGGAGCACCAGTAGCGCCTTGATCAGGCCCGCCATCCCGGCACAGGTGTCCAGGTGGCCGATGTTGGGCTTGACCGAGCCGAGCGAGCAGAACCCGGCGGCCCCGGTCCGGGCGCGGAACGCCTGGGCCAGCGCCCGGAACTCGATCGGGTCGCCGAGCGGGGTGCCGGTGCCGTGGGCCTCGATGTAGCCGATGCTCTCGGCCGGCACGCCCGCCAGGTCCAGGGCCCGGCCGACCACGGCCGCCTGCCCGTCCACGCTGGGCGCGGTGTAGCCGACCTTCCGGCCGCCGTCGTTGTTGACGGCCGAGCCGAGGATCACCCCGTGCACGGTGTCGCCGTCGGCCAGCGCCCGGTCGAGGCGCTTGAGCAGCACGGCGGCGACGCCGTTGCCGCCGACCGTGCCGCCCGCGTCGGCGTCGAAGGCCCGGCAGGCGCCGTCGGGGGAGAGGATCGAGCCCTCCTCGTAGCGGTAGCCGGCGGCCTGCGGGATGTGCAGGGCGGCGGCCCCGGCCAGGGCCAGTTCGCAGTCGCCGGCGAGCAGCGACTGCACGGCCAGGTGCACCGCGACCAGCGAGGTGGAGCAGGCCGTCTGCACGCCGATCGCCGGACCGGTGAGGCCCAGCCGGTAGGCGACCCGGGTGGCGGCGAAGTCGGCCTGGTTGCCGATCGCGGTCTGCAGGGCGGCGACCGGCTGGGAGGGGTCGGCGGTGGTGGCGAGGGTGTGCTGGTAGTAGGTGCGCAGCGCGTACAGGGTCATCCCGGTGCCGGCGAAGACCCCGACCCGGCGCTCCGGGTCCGGCGCGTCGTAGCCGCCGTCCTCCAGGGCCTGGCGGCAGATCTCCAGCAGCAGGCGCTGCTGCGGGTCCATCAGGGCCGCCTCGGCGCCGCTGATGCCGAAGGCCTCGGCGTCGAACTCGTCGGTGCCGGTGATCGCCCCGGTGACCGGGACGAAGTCGGGGTGGCGGTACTCCTCCGGGCGCAGTCCGGCCGCGGCCAGCTCCTCCTCGGTGAACCGGGTGGTGCTCCGGACGCCCTCGACGATGTTCCGCCAGTACTGCTCGGGGGTGTCGGCGCCCGGCAGGCGCAGCGCCAGGCCGACGATCGCCACCCGGCGGTCGTCGCCCGGCCCGGCGACGGGGGAGGCGGCCGCGGCGGTGGGCGTGGCCGGCTCGGCGGCCAGGTGCGCGATCAGGGCGTCCACGGTGGGGTGGCGGAACAGCTCGGTGG
>NZ_JBHVET010000939.1:0-2720 GCF_042802135.1 Kitasatospora sp. NPDC057512 | reverse complement strand
GTCACCGAACGGCGCCACCCCGTGCGGCGGATGGCTCCGGCGAGGCGCGCCAACGCGCGGCGGAGGTGCCCGGGCCGGTCGGGCCCTGGGGGAAGGCGGGCAGCGGTGGCCGGTCGAAGCGGCCGGTCGCCTCGTGCCAGGCGTAGGAGCCGGCGGTCGCGGTCATGAGTGCCTGGACGTAGGACCTGGTCCGGGAGGCCAGCGGCTCACCGATCCCCTCGTCGGCCATGGCCTGGTCGAGCTCCGGGAGGACCGTGGTCTCCAGGGTCCGTACCCGGCAGGTGAGCAGCCGGTTCATCAGGGCGAAGGCGTCCGCGAGGTCGTGGTCGCGGGTGAGGGACCTGCGCAGGACTTCGACGCCGTTGTTCCCGACGCCGCCCTCGCCGACCTCGCGATGGTAGGAGACGATGTCGTTGTGCAGGCTGATGACGTCGGCGAAGGCGCGCAGCGCGCTCTGGAACGGCTGTAGGCGGTGCACCTGGCCGGGGATCTCGCCGAGGCCGTGCTCCATGAGGGTGGCGGTCACCGGCAGTCCGCCGAACTCCCGGCGGGCGTGGACGTATTCGATCGGATCGTCGACGCCCGCGCCTTCGCCGCCGCGGTCGAGCCGGTCCAGCTCCCCCAGGGAGCCGCGCAGGAACCGTTCGACATCGGAGGCGAAGCGGCGGCGCCAGGCGGGGCTCATCGTGGGTGCGGTCCTCGGCCACAGGTCGGCGAAGGCCCGCTCGACCGGGTTCCGCGGCACCGGGTCGATCAGGGCGGGCGGCCCCTCGACGGGGAGGAACCGCAGCAGGCGGTCGATCCGGTGGAGCACGGCGTCCCGGTCGGCCGCGTCGCGGCACAGGGGGAGGAAGAGGTCGTCGACGAACCAGAGGGCGACGTGCCAGGCGGCCGTCAAGGTGAGCTCGTCGGGCCCGGCGTCCGGATGGGTCATCGCTACCCACAGGGGGAAGTCCGCCTTCTCGTAGGTCTCCCGGCTCCACTGCCGGGGCCACCGCGAGGTGTAGGCGTCCTCGAACAGGCCCGTTCGCTCCGCCCAGGCCCTCACCTCGGCACGGACCCGTTCGAGATGGGGACTCGTACGCTGCGCGAACGGCATGAAGAACGCGTGCGGCCCGCCGGGGGAGCCGGCGGGCCGGGACGGGCGAACAAGCATCCGGGGACTCCATTCGCGGAACCGACTTCCGGGCACCCGTCGTCCATCGGGCCCCGAGGGGGCTCATCGTAAAGATCGGCGCAGCCGTGCGACACGAATTCCGGGAAACCCGTACCGCGTTCACGAAAACCGTGTTCCAGGCCTTTGATCCGCCTGGGAACAATGGAGCCGCCGGCCCCGCCGCTGCCGAGCGACCGGGACGCCGAGAACCGGGTGACCGGATCGGTGCGGTGCTTGACCTCGCGGTTGATCTGCTCCGGCGGGTCCGTCGATTGGATCCTGATCACAACTTCGCACGGGCTTAGGCATAGCGGTGGTCGAGCAGGTGATCGGCCTGGGGTGGAGCCGGGCTAGCGGGGGCTGAGCAGGCAGAACTCGTTGCCCTCCGGGTCGGTCAGGATCCGCCACGAGATGGCGGACTGGTCGATGCCCGGGTCGGAGGCGCCCAGAGCGCGCAGCCTGGCCTCCTCGGCTGCCGGGTCGTCACCGCGGTAGGGGCTGACGTCCAGGTGGACGCGGTTCCACCCGCTCTTGGTGTCGGGGGTGCGGACGAACTCCAGGTAGGGGCCGACGCCGTGGGCGGACCGCATGGTCGCGTGGTCGTCGGCGGCCTCGTGCACCGTCCAGTCCATTGCCTCGCCCCAGAACCGGGCCATCGCCCGCGGGTCGGTGCAGTCGACCACCACTGCGGCGATCGGCCCGGTGTCCCGGTAGATCTCCCGGGGCTCCAGGACGCAGAACTCGTTGCCCTCGGGGTCGGCCATGACCGTCCAGGGGACGTCGCCCTGCCCCACGTCGGCGATCGTCGCGCCGAGGTCCTTCAAGCGTGCGACCAGCTCCGCCTGATGGGCCGCCGAGGTGGTGGCCAGGTCGAGGTGCACCCGGTTCTTCACCGTCTTGGGTTCCGGGCGGGCGATGAGGTCGACGCAGACGGCCGCGGGGTCGGGGTATGCGAAGCCGACCGGTTCGAGGTTGGTCACGCCGGGGCCCTCGCTGTCGACACCCCAACCGAGTGCCTCCGCCCAGAACCGGCCGAGCGCGGCATCGTCCTGGGCCTTCATGTTGATCTGCACGAGTCGTGTTGCCATGCCGCAGATCCTAGATCCGGAGTCGGCCGGCTTCAGCAGAGTTCCAGGGCGGCGAGCCACCGCTCCGCGCACCGTTGCCGCCGGCTCGTTCATATGAGCAAAGCCACCCGCGAGCGCGGGGCCGACACTATCTCGAAGTCGGTCACGTCCGTCCCCTCCGAGTAACCCCCCCCGCGAGCGCGGGGCCGACAGGCCAGGGATGGAGCGAAGCCGATCAGGCCCGGAGTAACCCCCGCGAGCGCGGGGCCGACGCCAGTGCCGGAGCACCGACCTTCGTCAGCGCGGAGTAACCCCCGCGAGCGCGGGGCCGACCACTGCGAGAGGTGAACGGACGTGGCGAACTGGGAGTAACCCCCGCGAGCGCGGGGCCGACGCCGTCTTCGACCTCCCCGGGGCCGTCGCCGACGAGTAACTCCCGTGAGCGCGGGGCCGACCGGTCGGCCCCGCAGGAGCACGAGCACGAGGGGGAGTAACCC
>NZ_JBHVET010000938.1:0-2721 GCF_042802135.1 Kitasatospora sp. NPDC057512 | reverse complement strand
GTGATCGAGGCGTTGGTGGTGGAGCACGGTGTGACGATGCTCCAGTTGTCGGCGAGTCTGTTCAACTTCCTGGTGGATGAGCATCCGGGGGCGTTCGCGGGGGTTCGGACGGCGTTCACGGGTGGTGAGGCCGGTTCGGTGGCGCACGTTGCCAAGGTGCTGGGCTTGTATCCGGGGTTGCGGGTGGGCAACGGGTACGGGCCGGCGGAGAGTATGGGCTTTACGACGTGCCATGCGGTGACGGACGTGGACTTGGCGGGTTCGTCGTTGCCGGTGGGGCGTCCGGTGGGCAACAAGCGGGTGTTCGTGTTGGACGAGTGGTTGCGTCCGGTGCCGGCGGGTGTGGTGGGTGAGGTGTATGCGGCGGGGGCTGGTCTGGCGCACGGGTATGTGGGTCGGGCGGGGTTGACGGCGGAGCGGTTCGTGGCGAATCCGTTGGGTGTGGCGGGTGAGCGGATGTACCGGACGGGTGACTTGGGTCGTTGGCGTGCGGACGGGGTGCTGGAGTATGTGGGGCGTGCGGACGACCAGGTGAAGATCCGGGGTTTCCGGGTCGAGCCGGGTGAGGTCGCGGCGGTGTTGTTGGCGCATGAGGCGGTGGCGCAGGCCGCCGTGGTGGCACGCGAGGACCGGCCGGGAGACAAGCGCCTGGTCGGCTATGTCGTCCCAGCGAACGACAGGGCCGTGGACGCGACGGAACTGCGTCACTTCCTGGTCAAGCGGCTGCCGCGTCACATGGTGCCCTCGGCGGTGGTGGTGCTGGAGGCGCTGCCGATCACGCCGAACGGCAAGCTGGACCAGCGTGCGCTGCCCGCGCCTGCCGCCACTGCCGTCGACCCGGGCGGTCGGGCGCCGCGCTCGGTGCAGGAGGAACTGCTCTGCGGCATCTTCGCGGAGGTCCTCGGGCTGCCGTCGGTGGGGATCGACGACGACTTCTTCGCCCTGGGAGGGCACTCGCTCCTCGCGGCCCGGCTGATCAGCCGCATCCGCGGCACCTTCGGCGCGGAACTCGGCATCCGCGACCTGTTCGACGCGTCCACGGTCGTCGGCGTCGCCGAGAAGCTCAAGGAGGGCCGCCCGGCACGACCGGCGTTGGTGGCGGGTGAGCGTCCGGAGGTGCTGCCGCTGTCGTTCGCCCAGCAGCGGCTGTGGTTCCTCGACCAGCTCGAAGGCGCCTCCGCCACTTACAACAGTCCGTTCGTGTTCCGGCTGCACGGTGCGGTGGACGTCGAGGCGCTGCGGCAGGCGATCGGTGACGTGGTCGGGCGGCACGAGGCGCTGCGGACGGTCTACCCGGCGGTCGACGGTCAACCCCGCCAGCTGGTGCTGCCCGCCCAGGACGTCCAGGTGCCCTTCACGGTCGTGGAGTGCGCGAGCGACGCGCTGGACGAGGCGGTGCGCGGGGCCGCGTTCACGCCGTTCGACCTGTCCACCGATGTGCCCGTACGGGTGGTGCTGTTCTCCGTCGGCGAGGGTGAGTCGGTGCTGGTGGTGACCTTGCACCACATCGCGAGTGACGGTTGGTCGATGGAGCCGTTGTGGGAGGGGGTGGCGTCGGCGTATCGGGCTCGGTTGGCCGGGGTTGCTCCGGAGTGGTCGCCGTTGCCGGTGCAGTACGCGGATTACACGCTGTGGCAACAGGGTCTGTTGGGCGGGGTCCTGGAGCGGCAGTTGGCGTACTGGTCGGGGGTGTTGCGGGATGCGCCGCAGGAGGTGGCGCTGCCGTTGGACCGGCCGCGGTCGGGGGTGGCTTCGCGTGCGGGTGGTCTGGTGGAGTTCGGGCTGGATGCCGGGCTGCATGCGGAGTTGGAGGGGTTGGCGCGTCGGCATGGTGTGACGCTGTTCATGGTGTTGCACGCGGGTCTGGCGGCTCTGTTGTCGCGGTTGGGCGCGGGGACGGACATTCCGATCGGCACGGTGGTGGCGGGGCGTTCGGACGAGGCGTTGGACGAGCTGGTCGGATTCTTCGTGAACACGCTGGTGTTGCGGACGGATGTGTCGGGTGCGCCGACCTTCGGTGAGCTGCTGGGGCGGGTCCGGGATGCGGATCTGGCGGCGTTCACGCACCAGGACCTGCCGTTCGAGCGCCTGGTGGAGGAGCTGAACCCCGTTCGCTCGGCTTCGGTGCATCCGCTGTTCCAGGTGATGCTGGTCCTGCAGAACAACAGCGAGGGCAGCCTCCAACTCCCGGGCGTCACCCTGGAATCCGAGACCTTCGACACGGCGCCGGCCCGGTTCGACCTCAACTTCGCCTTCACCGAGGCATGGGCTGCCGATGGCACGCCGGGCGGGATCGAGGTGGAGCTGCAGTACGCCGCGGACCTCTTCGACCACGGCATGGTGGAGGTGCTGGGCCGCCGTCTCGGTTCGCTGTTGACCGCCATGGTCGCGGATCCGGAGCAGTTGGTCGGGTCGGTTGAGGTGTTGGTGGGTGGCGAGCGTGAGTTGATCGTGTCGGGGTGGGGTGGTGGTGCGGGTCCGGCGCCGTCGGGGACGGTGTCGGGGTTGTTCGGGGAGCAGGTGGTGCGGGCTCCGGGTGTGGTGGCGGTGGTGGATGGTGATCGCCGGTTGTCGTACGGGGAGTTGGATGTTCTGTCGGATCGGATGGCTGCGCGGTTGGTGGAGGCCGGTCTGGTGCGGGGTGGGTTGGTGGGGGTCTGCCTGGGGCGTGGGGCGGATCTGGTGGTGGCGTTGTTGGGTGTGTTGAAGGCGGGTGGTGGT
>NZ_JBHVET010000937.1:0-2723 GCF_042802135.1 Kitasatospora sp. NPDC057512 | reverse complement strand
CGCCCAAGCCCGGCAGTACACAACCCCGGCGGCACCCGGGCCCGGCACCGACCGCCTCAGGCCCGGATCATCGGCTCCAACACCTCGTCCACCAGTCGACCGGCGAACCCCGGGCCCATGTTCTCCAGCCCGCGGATCTTGACCTGGTAGAGCAGCACCGCCGGAATGACGTCGGCCACCAACGGGGTGGCCGCGCCGGGCCGGACGTCGCCGCGCTCGGCACCGCGGCGCAGGATCTCCAGGATGGTCCGCGCGGTCGGCTCGATGACCCGGTCGGTGATGAAGGCCTTGAAGACCTCGGCCCGCTCCTGGTCGATCTCGCCCATCAGCGCGTTGAGCGCGGAGCCCGTCGGGGAGGTCATCGCCTGTGTGAACCCCTCGATGAGCCGGTGGAGTTCGTCACGCGCGGACCCGAGGTCGGGGGTGTCGTAAGGGCGTGGAAGAGTGGCGTCCAGGGCGTCGATGACGAGTTCGTCCTTGGACGCCCAGCGCCGGTAGAGCGCGGCCTTCCCGGTCCGCGCCGCACTGGCGACCCCTTCCATGGTGAGCCGCGCGTATCCGCCGGAGGTGAGCTGGTCGAGCGCGGCCTCGAAGATCGCGTTCTCCAATTCCTTCCCCCGGCGCCGCGCCGGCCGCGTCAGCGCCTGGTGGGCGGCCCGCACCGGACAGAAGCCCGGTTCGCCACCCGGCCCCGCGCCCGACCCCGCGCCCGACCCTGCGCCCGACCCTGCGGACACCACCCCGGCATCCGCCGCCCCCGGTCGAACGGCCCCGGACCGAACACCCCCGGACCGCACGGACTCAGGCCCGACGACGTCAGGCCGAACAGCCGCCTCCCCGGGCGCCGGCCCCGCCGAACCACCCGGCGACCGACCGGACCGGTCCGCCACCAGGCGTCGCACCAACCGCTCCATCGCCACCACCCTTAAGGAACGCTTGCGTTCACAATCACGGCCAGGATATCGTCCCGATTAGTGAACGATCCCGTTCCTTCTCAGCCTGCGCAAGGGCGCAGCGCCACGCCCGGACCGGCGACTCCGTCGGCCCCGCACCACCGAGCACATAGCCAACAGGGGGCACATTCGTGGCTATCTCCGACACGCTCAGCAAGAACCCACCACCAGCGACGAACCAGGGGCGGGGCAAGGGCATCACCCTGACCGTCATCGCCGCCACCCAGCTCATGGTGGTCCTCGACGCGACCATCGTGAACATCGCGCTGCCGCACATCAGGGACGCCCTGGGCTTCTCGACCACCGACCTGTCGTGGGTCATCAACGCCTACACCCTGACCTTCGGCGGGCTGCTGCTGCTCGGCGGTCGCGCGGGTGACATCCTCGGCCGCCGAAGGGTGTTCATCTTCGGCACCCTGTTGTTCGGCCTGGCCTCGCTGCTCGGTGGTTTCGCGCAGGACAGCAGCCTGCTGCTGGCCGCCCGCGCACTCCAGGGCATCGGCGGCGCGATCTGTTCCCCGACCGCCTTCGCCCTGATCGCCACCAACTTCGACGAGGGGCCGGAACGCAACCGTGCGTTCGGCGTGTTCTCGGCGGTGGCGGGCTCCGGCGCCGCGATCGGCCTGTTGGCCGGCGGTCTGCTCACCGAGTACCTGAACTGGCGCTGGGTGTTCTTCGTCAACGTGCCGATCGCGATCCTGATCGCGATCGCCGCGCCGCGCCACATCGCCGAGTCCGAGCGCCACCCGGGCCGCTTCGACCTGCCCGGCGCCCTCACCTCGACGCTCGGCCTGGTCGGCCTGGTCTACGGGTTCATCCGGGCCGCCTCGGACGGCTGGTCGGACGGCATCACCCTCGGCTCCTTCGCGGCCGGTGCGATCCTGCTCGCCGCCTTCCTCGTGGTCGAGAGCCGCACCGACCAGCCGATCACGCCGATGCACCTGTTCGCCGACCGCAACCGCACCGGCGGCCTGGTGATGATGCTCTGCCTGGCGGCAGCCATGTTCGGCATCTTCTTCTACGTCGTGCTGTTCGTGCAGGGTCCGCTCGGCTACAGCCCGCTGAAGGCCGGCGTCTCCTTCCTCCCGATCAGCGTCGCGATCATCATCGCCGCGCAGATCGCCTCCAACCTCCAGGCCAAGTACGGCCCGAAGCCCTTCATGGCGGGCGGCGCACTGCTGGTCACCGTCGGCCTCACCTGGCTGACCCAGATGAGCAAGGACAGCGGCTACCTGGACGGGGTCCTCGGCCCCACGGTGGTGTTCGGCTTCGGCATGGGCCTGATCTTCGTCCCGGTGATGCTGCTCGCGGTCGCGGGCGTCCCGGGCGAGGAGACCGGCGCCGCCTCCGGCCTGCTCAACTCGATGCAGCAGATCGGCGGTTCGCTCGGCCTGTCGATCCTGACCACGGTCTTCGCGCACTACGCCACGGCCGAAGCCGCCGTGCAGCTGCCGAAGTTCATGGAGAGCGCGAAGCCTGAGCAGCTGGCCTACCTCCAGCAGCACCATGAGTTCCCGCAGGGCACCGACGCCGCGAACACCGTGCTCACCCAGGGGATTTCGCACGGCTTCATCGTGGGCGCCGCGCTCGCGGCGGTCGCCCTGCTGGTCGCGGTCTTCGTGATCAAGGCCAAGGCCAGCGACCTGCCGAGCGGCTCCTCCACCGTCGCGATGCACTGACACCGTCGCCGCGCCGACGCCGACGCCGCGCGCCGACGCCGTAGGTACGGACCGGCGCCGCACGAGGCCCAGGGCCGGCCGGGAGCAGCAC
>NZ_JBHVET010000936.1:0-2729 GCF_042802135.1 Kitasatospora sp. NPDC057512 | reverse complement strand
GGCACGGGCTGATCGCCCGGGCCCGCCCCGCCTGTGATTTTTCGGCCGCCCCGTCCGTTGGACGTGCGAGGATTCGGACCATCAGTCTGACAAAGGAGTGCAGCGAGTGCCCGGCACAAACCTGACCCGTGAGGAGGCCCGCACCCGGGCCGACCTCCTCCACGTGGACGCGTACGACATCGAGCTCGACCTCGGTTCGGCCCGCGAGGGCGGTACCTTCCGGTCCACCACCGTGGTCCGGTTCACCGCCACCACCCCGGGGGCGGAGACCTTCATCGACCTCGTCGCCCCGAGCGTCGAGGAGATCACCCTCAACGGCGTGCGGCTCGACCCGGCGACCTTCGCCGACAGCCGCATCCCGCTGCCGGGCCTCGCCGCCGAGAACGAGCTGCGGGTCGTCGCGGACTGCGAGTACACCAACACCGGTGAGGGCCTGCACCGGTTCGTCGACCCGGTCGACGGCGAGACCTACCTGTACACCCAGTTCGAGGTGCCGGACGCCCGCCGGGTCTTCGCCAACTTCGAGCAGCCCGACCTGAAGGCCTCGTTCGCGTTCACCGTGACCGCGCCGGAGGGCTGGGTCGTGGTCTCCAACTCGCCCACCCCGGAGCCGGTCGGCGACGGTGCCACCCGGGTCTGGACGTTCGAGCCCACCGGCCGGATCTCCACCTACATCACCGCGCTCGTCGCCGGCCCGTACGTCGGGGTCTTCGACACCTACGAGAACGGCGAGCAGAAGGTGCCGCTGGGCGTCTACTGCCGGCCCTCGCTGCGCGAGTTCCTGGACCCGGAGGCCGTCTTCGAGGTCACCAAGCAGGGCTTCGACTACTTCCAGGAGAAGTTCGACTTCCCCTACCCGTTCGCCAAGTACGACCAGCTCTTCGTCCCGGAGTTCAACGCCGGCGCGATGGAGAACGCGGGCGCCGTCACCCTGCGCGACCAGTACGTGTTCCGCTCCAAGGTCACCGACGCCGCGTACGAGGCCCGCGCCGCGACGATCCTGCACGAGCTCGCCCACATGTGGTTCGGCGACCTCGTCACCATGGAGTGGTGGAACGACCTCTGGCTCAACGAGTCCTTCGCGACCTACGCCGAGGCGGTCTGCCAGGCCGAGGCCCCCGGCTCCAAGTGGCCGCACTCCTGGACCACCTTCGCCAACCAGATGAAGACCTGGGCGTACCGGCAGGACCAGCTGCCGTCCACCCACCCGATCATGGCGGACATCAACGACCTGGAGGACGTCCAGGTCAACTTCGACGGCATCACCTACGCCAAGGGCGCCTCGGTGCTCAAGCAGCTGGTGGCGTACGTCGGCCAGGACGCCTTCTTCCAGGGCGTGCAGGCGTACTTCAAGCGCCACGCCTGGGGCAACACCCGGCTCAGCGACCTGCTCGGCGCCCTGGAGGAGGCCAGCGGCCGCGACCTCAAGGCCTGGTCCAAGGCCTGGCTGGAGACCGCCGGCATCAACGTGCTGCGGCCGTCGATCGTGCTCAACACCGACGGCGAGATCGAGTCCTTCGCGGTGCTCCAGGAGGCCCCCGCGCTGCCCGCCGGCGCCAAGGGCGAGGCCGTGCTGCGGCCGCACCGCATCGCGATCGGCCTGTACGAGCTGAACGGCGACGCGCTGGTGCGCACCGACCGGATCGAGCTGGACGTCGACGGCCCGCGCACCGAGGTGCCCGAGCTGGTCGGCCGGCACCGCCCGGCCGTCGTGCTGCTGAACGACGACGACCTCTCGTACGCCAAGATCCGGCTGGACGAGGACTCGCTGGCCGTCGTCACCGAGCACCTCGGCGGCTTCACCGAGTCGCTGCCGCGCGCGCTGTGCTGGGCCTCGGCCTGGGACATGACCCGCGACGGCGAGCTGGCCGCCCGCGACTACCTGGCGCTGGCGCTGTCCGGCATCGGGCGCGAGAGCGACATCGGCGTGGTGCAGTCCGTGCACCGCCAGGTCAAGCTCGCCCTCGACGCCTACACCGACCCGCAGTGGCGCGAGCAGGGCCTCGACCGCTGGGCCGCCGCCGCGGAGGAGCACCTGCGCGCCGCCGAGCCCGGCAGCGAC
Organism: Kitasatospora sp. NPDC057512; assembly: GCF_042802135.1. NCBI lineage: Bacteria > Bacillati > Actinomycetota > Actinomycetes > Kitasatosporales > Streptomycetaceae > Kitasatospora > Kitasatospora sp. NPDC057512. The sequence goes on along the minus strand of NZ_JBHVET010000936.1, from coordinate 667 downwards.
CACCAGCTGGCCTGGGCCCGCGCCCTCGCCGCGGTCGCCCGTACGGACGGTCAGCTGGGCCTGCTCGCCGGGCTGCTGGACGGCTCGGCCGAGATCAAGGGCCTCGCGGTGGACACCGAGCTGCGCTGGACCCTGCTGGTGCGCCTCGCCGCCACCGGCCGGGCCGACGAGGCCGCCATCGCCGCCGAGCTGGAGCGCGACAACACCGCGGCCGGCCAGGAGCACGCGGCCACCTGCCGCGCCGCCCGGCCGACCGCCGAGGCCAAGGCGGAGGCCTGGGCGTCGGTGGTGGAGTCCGACAAGCTGACGAACTATGTGCAGGAGGCCGTCATCGCCGGCTTCCAGCAGTCCGACCAGCGGGAGCTGCTCGCGCCGTACGCGGCGAAGTACTTCGCGGCGGTCAAGGACGTCTGGGCGACCCGCAGCCACGAGATCTCGCAGCAGATCATCGTCGGGCTGTACCCGGCCCTCCAGGTGACGGACGCGACCCTGGAGGCCACCGACGCGTGGCTGGCCTCGGCCGAGCCGGCCCCGGCGCTGCGGCGCCAGGTGGTCGAGGCGCGGGCGGGCGTCGAGCGCGCGCTCAAGGCCCAGGCGGCCGACCGTGCGGCGGGCGGCCGCTGACGATCTCCTCGGAACCGCGAAGGGGCGCCGGACGGGATCGTCC
>NZ_JBHVET010000935.1:0-2742 GCF_042802135.1 Kitasatospora sp. NPDC057512 | reverse complement strand
GGCTACGGCTACCCGAACGCGGCCGGCGCCGCCGGGGTCGTCCCGCCGGCGGTGGCGCCCGGTTCGCCGCCGCCCGCACCGGTGCCGCCGGGCGTGCCCGCGGTCGGCCCGGGGTACTTCGCCGCGCTGAGCTACCGGGGCCCGGACGGCTCGGAGCAGAAGCTGCTGCACCGCAGCGAGCCGGGCACCCCGCACCCGGAGTGGAAGATCCTCCAGGACCTGCGCCGGCTCAACGTGCCGCCGGAGCAGGTGCTGGAGCTCTACACCGAGCTGGAGTCCTGCGACCTGCCGGGCGGCTACTGCAACCGCATGATCGCCGCGTCCTGGCCGAACGTCCGGCTCACCCACACCGCCCCGTACGGCCGCGACCACGCCTCCCGGCAGGCCGGGATGGCCGAGCTGCTCGACCACCTGGACGAGCTGCACCAGCTGGCGTCCGGTGCCCAGCGGGTCCGCCCGTTCCGGGTGCCGCCGCCCGCGCCGGGGACGGTCCAGGCGCTGCCGCCGCTCCCGCCGCAGCAGCTCGCCCAGGAGACCGGCGCGGCCTTCGGGCAGAACCTGTTCCGCTACGAGCAGCGCGCCGTCTCCCGCCAGGGCGTGCCCGAGCCGGTGTCCCAGACCCTGATGTGGGCCGGGCTGCCGCGCGACTTCGGGCCGTTCTTCTGGGCGCAGGCGCAGGAGGGCCGTCCGATCCCGACGCTCGCCGAGCTGGCCGCCGAGCGCGGCCTCGCCGCGGGCCCGGACTTCGGCGGCTACCTGGTGCTGGGCAACGACTACGGCCGCCAGCTGTGCGTCCAGTACGGCACCGCGCACGTGGTGGCCGTGGACATCGATGGAACCGGCCAGCCGCCCCGGTTCGTCAACAGCGGTGTACCGGAGTTCGTCCGCTCGCTGGCCCTGCTGGGCCGGATGTGGCGGCTCCGGTACGGGCTGACGCCGGACCAGGCCGGTCGATGGACGACCGACTTCCAGGCCCAGCTCGCCGCGATCGACCCGGCGGCCCTGCAGAACGCGGACACGTGGTGGGCCGTGCTGCTGGAGCAGTTCTGGGACGGCCTGCTGTAGCGGGCCGTCGCTGATCCTCGCAGGTGGGAGGGGTCGTTCCGGTGTCCGGAACGACCCCTTCGGCATGCCGCCGCAGCCGTGCCTCGTTGGGGTTTCGCCCGGATCTGCGCAAAATAGGTCAAGAGGATGGGTCTATTCGTCCGGTCCTCGACACATTCCGGTCCGTACGACGGCGGAATCCGGCCCCGGCCTCCGAACCGGTTCCGGATCCGTCCGTTCCGTCCGATCATGGGCTCCGCAGCCCGCGAAACGAGGGGAAGAGCCCATGAGCGACGCCGTCCCCCAGTACGGCTTCACCCAGGCCCGCCGTGGCTACGTGCCCGAGCAGGTCGACCGAGCCCTCGCCGCCCTCACCGCGCAGCGTGACGAGGCGTGGGAGCGGCTGAGCGTCCTGGGCGCAGGCATCCGGCAGATGGAGGCCCGACTGGCCGACATCCGCCGGACCGCCGAGGACGCCCCGGAGCCCGACTACCAGGTGCTCAGCGAGCAGGCCGCCGGACTGGCCGCGATGGCCGAGAACGAGGCGCGCGCCGTCCGGGAGAAGGCCGAGCGCTTCGCCGAGGACCTGCGGGACGAGGTCTACGAGGCCGGTCAGGCCGCCGACCGCGCCGCCAAGGAGTACGGCGCCACGACCCGTGCCGACGCCGACGCGGCCGTCCGCCGCACCGAGGAGCGGACCCGGGCCGAGGCCGAGGGCATCCGGTCCGACGCCGACCGGGAGAGCCGTTCCGCCCGGGACGCCGCCACCGCCTACGCCGCCAAGGTGCGGGTGGCCGCCGCCGAGGCCAGCGAGCAGGCCGAGGCCGAGCTGGCCGCCCGGCGCCGCAAGGCCGACGAGACCTTCGCCGCCGCCCAGGCCAAGGCCGACGCCGAGGACGCCGAGGTCTCGGCGACCGCCGAGCGCCGGGTCAAGGAGGCGGAGCAGCAGCGGGAGACCGTACTGAACCGGATCAAGCAGTTGGAGACGGACGCCCAGGCCAAGGCCGATCAGCTGATCGAGCAGGCCCGCCGGGAGGCCGAGAAGATCAACGCGGAGAGCGAGCGCGAGCAGCGCGAGTTCGACACCCGGCTGGACACGGTGCAGCAGCACCTGGACCACATCAAGGCCACGCTGGCCTCGCTCACCGGGGCGGCGGTCGGCCAGATCGAGCCCGAGGTGGCGGCCGCGGCCGCCGCGGCCGTCCGGGACTCCGGCGCGGCCGCCACGGCCCCCGCGCCACGGGACGCGGTCGCTGACGCCGTCGTCGACGCCGCGGCGGTGGACCCGGAGGCGGACACCGGGGAGATCCCGGTGGCGAACCTGCGCAAGGCCCTGGCCCCCGCGGCTCCGGCCGGGGCCAAGGCCCCCGCCGCCCGCGAGGGGTCGGCGACCGTGCTGCGGACGCCGGTGGTCGGCAGCAGCGCCACCAGGGCCATCGGTGGGACCGTGGCGACCGGCCCGGTGCCGCCGAAGCCGGCCGCGCCGCCCGCCGAGGAGACGGTCGGCGGGACCGCCGACGGGACGACCGGCGGGACGGCCGCAGCGGAGAAGGGTGCCGGGAAGCCGTCGGAGGACGAGACCCGGATCGTCCCGAAGATCATCATCGTGGACGACGGCAGCGACTACGCGACCCCGCACACGGTGACCTACAACCGCCGCTGACCGGGCGCCCGACCGCGCGCCGCGAAGGCCCCGAC
>NZ_JBHVET010000934.1:0-2750 GCF_042802135.1 Kitasatospora sp. NPDC057512 | reverse complement strand
GCACCTGTGTGGTGCCGGACCCTTCCGGTGGTGGAGCGCCAGGCCCGGGTCGCACGGACTCTTCCTACTGAAAGTAGGACGTGCTCTGGTAGCACCGCTGACGCCTGACGAGGAATCATGTCCCTCGCGCTGAATGGAATATTAGCAGCTCAACGCCGGTGTGCCGAATCGTGGTTCGGGGGCGACCGGGTGCTCCGGCTCAGGGGGTGACCGCGTACTCCGTGAACCGGCCGCAGGCCCGGAATCCGAGACGGCGGTAGACGGGCTCGCCGTCGGAGGAGGCCTGGAGGACGGCGGTGCGGTAGCCCGCGTCGTACGCCGTGCGCAGGGTGGCCAGGGTGACGGCTCCGCCGTAACCGCGCCGGCGCTCGGAGGCGAGGGTGGCGATGTTGTAGATCCCCGCGACACCGGCGTAGAGGAAGACCTCGGCCGAGCAGACCGGCCGCCCGGCCACGTACCCGACGAGGTAGCGGGCGGGGCAGTCGGGGGAGAGGGCCCACGCGCTCGCATCGGCGTAGAAGCGGCGGACGGTGGCGGCCGGCGGGTCCCAGTTCGCCGCCACGATCGTCGCGTAGTCGGCGAGTTGTTCAGGGGTCGTCGCCAGGCGGATCTCCAGGCCGTCGGCGGACGGCTCGGGCGGGGCGGTGTGCAGGTCCATCGCCATGCCGGTCTCGGTCTCGGAGGCCTGGAGACCGGCGCCGGAGAGGAGGGCGGCGAGGTCCGGGGGAGCGGCGGCCGGGCCGACCCACCAGGAGAAGGGGCGGCCGGTAGCGGTGAGCGTCCGGACGGTCTCCGCGATCCGGGCGGGGGCGGTGTCGGCGGTGAAGCGTGCCGCCGCAACGATGTTGAAGGTGTCGTCGTCGAGTCCGCTGTCGGCGATGACGAGGTCGGCGGTCTCGGTGACGCTCGCGCGCCCCAGGTGGCGGTGCAGGTGGCAGGCGTGCTCGGCGAGGTTCCGTTCCATGCTGTCGAGCAGGTCGGAACCGTCGGGAACGGTCGGTCGCGTCTGGTCCATGCCCGCCACGATGTCAGTCGGGGGAGAGAAGGCCGAGTGATTAAGAGGACATCTCATTTGGGAGCCTAAATCGAGTGCGAGAGTTCCGGTTCGGCTGATACAAGGTCTACGTGACTGAGCACCTCTACTTCCCCACCCTGCTGCGGATGATCGACGAGCGATCCGCCGCGTTCCGCGCCGCCGTCGCCGCGGCCCCCAGCCTCGACGCCGACGTCCCGTCCTGCCCGGGCTGGACGCTGTACGACCTGGCGAACCACCTCAGTGAGGGGGACCGCTTCTGGGCCCACATCGTGCTGAACACCGCGCCGGGCGACGAGCGGCCGAGCAAGGACGGGCTGGTGGCGCCCAGGGAGCGCGAGGCCCTCATAGCCTGGCTGGCCGACTCGACGGAGCAGCTGCTTACCGCTCTGCGCGAGGCCGGCCCGGACCGGGGCTGCTGGGCCTGGTGGGAGCCGCTGGCCTCGCCGCACACGGTGGCCGCCGTGGCCCGCCGCCGTGTCCCGGAGTCGATGATCCACACCTACGACGCCCAGTTGGCCTCCGGCACCCCGCAGGAGCTGCCGACGACCGAGGCGGTCGACGCCATCGAGGAGTTCCTCGCCACCGTCTGCACCGTCACGGTCCCGTGGCCGGGCGAGCCCGCCACCATGGACTACCACGCGGCCGGGGTCGGCACCTGGCGCCAGACGGTGGACGCCGCCGGTTCCCGCTTCACCCGCCTCACCGCGGCGGATGCCGCCGAGAGCAAGCCCACCGCCGCCATCTACGGCACGGCGAGTGAGATGGCCCTGCTCATGTACATGCGCATCCCGAACAGCTCGCTGCGGATGGAGGGCGACGCCGACCTGCTCCAGCGGCTGCAGAACGGGGGCTGATGACTTGGGGGGCGATACTGGCGGGTCCTCGGCCGTGAGGTGAAGGCGGCCGTGTCATGCTGCTGTTCCTCCAGCACGCCACCCGGTGACAGGCGCGGCCCGAAAACTCCCTGGACCGTCCGACCCGTCTTGGTCATGATCCTCACGTGACCATCTACCTCGAGTCCGAGCGCCTGACCCTCCGCCCCTTCGCCGCGGCCGACGCGGACCTGCTGATCGAGCTGGACAGCGACCCGGCGGTGATGCGCTACCTCAGCGGCGGCGCTCCAACCCCGCCAGAGGAGGTCCGCGACCTCGCCATCCCCAGCATCCTCGCCGGCTACGAGCGCTGGAATCACGACCTCGGCCTGTTCGCCGCGCACGAGAAGGACGGCGGCGCGTTCGTCGGCTGGTTCTGCCTGCGTCCGCTGCGCAGCGGCCCGCGTGAGGAGGCCGAACTCGGCTATCGCCTGCGCCAGGTGGCCTGGGGCCGGGGCTACGCCACCGAAGTCTCGCAGGCGCTGCTGGCGAAGGGGTTCGCCGAGCTCGGCATCCGCATGGTCTGGGCTGAGACAATGACCGTGAACCGCCCTTCGCGTAACGTCATGGAGAAGCTCGGGATGACGCTCGCGGAGAACATCCCCACGCCGGACGACATGATGGCGGTCGAGGGTTCCGAGCACGGGGGTGTGCGGTACGAGATCACGAAGGAGCAGTGGGAGCGGCGGCAGGCGTAGGCGGCGCGAGGCGCGGCGCCCGTGGATGTGAAGTCATCGGCCCGCGCTGGACTGGTCGAGGTGCGCGGTCGATTCGGTGAACATGCGGGCCCTCTAAGTGCCGGGTGGAACGCGGAAGGGTCCGGCACCTGTGTGGTGCCGGAC
>NZ_JBHVET010000933.1:0-2751 GCF_042802135.1 Kitasatospora sp. NPDC057512 | reverse complement strand
GCGGTGGCGTAGGACATCGGGCCGGCGCTCGGCTCCGGCGCGAGCCGGGTGGGCGGGCTCGCCATGCCCCGGCGCTCCAGCAGCTCCTGGGTGCCCTGGCGGAGCTTGGCGGTGCTGCCGGGCGTTCGCTTGGTCATCGTCGGCCTCCCTTCGTCGGCCTCCGGGCCGGACGGATGCCGACCGGAGGGACCGCACGGGCGTTATGTCCGGATTTTATCCGCGTTGCGGGCCCGTGCCACCGCGGAGAAAGCCGACCTGCCGCTACGGGGGCCGGGCGTGGGCGCCGTACGCGGGGTCGGGCGTGGACACCGTACGCGGCGGCGGGCGTGGACACCGTACGCGGGCGCCTCGCACGGCCGACCGCCTCAGCCCATGACCTCGTGGACGAAGCACCAGCGCCAGTCCTCCCCCGGCTCGTACGAGCGGATCACCGGGTGGGAGGAGTCGTGGAAGTGCGCGGTCGCGTGCCGCTGCGGCGAGAAGTCGCAGCAGCCGATGTGACCGCAGTCCAGGCAGATCCGCAGGTGCACCCAGTCCCGGCGGCCCTGCGCCAGGCAGTCGGCGCAACCGTCGGCGGGCGGCCGGGGCTCGATGTCCTGAGGAGCCAGAGCGAGGTCTTCGCAGGCGCTCATGACTGAAAGGCTATGCCGCCCCGGCGCGGATCGCCCGCTCAGGGCGCTTCCGCCCCCTCGGCGGCCGCCCCGTCCGCTGCCGCGCCCTCGGCCACCGCCCCCGGAGCCGTCCAACTCGCCAGCAGGGCCAGCTTCTGGGCGGTGGGCGAGCCCGCCGGGGCGGTGTAGGCGACCAGCAGTTGGTCCGGCGAGCCGTTGACGCCCAGGGTCTCGTAGCCGAAGTCGAGCCCGCCGACCAGCGGGTGGTTCACCTGCTTGACCCCGTGGGTCTTCTCCCGCACCAGGTGGTCCGCCCAGAGCCGGACGAACTCCGCGCTGCGCAGCGACAGTTCGCCCACCAGGGCGGCCAGCTCCGGGTCCTCCGGGTGCAGTCCGGCGTCCCGGCGCAGAAAGGCGACGGTCTCGGCCGCGACGGCGTCCCACTGCCCGTAGTACTCCCGGGCGGACGGGTCGAGGAAGGCGTGCCTGGCCTGGTTGGGAAGGCCGTCCGGGCCGGCGTCGGAACGCGTGGAGAAACCGTTCACCGCGTCGCCCAGCGCGTTCCAGGCCAGCACGTCCATCCGGCGGCCCAGCACGAAGGCCGGCACCCCTGTCATCAGGTCCAGCAGCAACCGCGTCCCCGGCCGGACCGGCTGCCGTCCCCGCACCCGGGCGGCGGAGGCCGCCGGCGCCGTGGGCGGACGGACCAGCGAGCGCAGGTGCGCGGCCTCCACCCCGTCCAGCCGCAGCACCCGGGCCACCGCGTCCAGCACGGCGTCCGAGGCGCTGCCGCCCCGGCCCTGCTCCAGCCGGACGTAGTAGTCGACGCTGACGCCGGCGAGCTGCGCCACCTCCTCCCGGCGCAGGCCCCGCACCCGGCGGCGGCCGTGCGAGGGCAGGCCCACCTCCTCCGGCAGGATCCGGGCCCGGCGCGAGCGGAGGAAGTCCCCCAGGGTGTTCTCCATGCCGGGCAGGGTAGCCCCGGAGGGGCGTCCCGAGGGTGGCACCGGCTTTCCCAGGAAGGCCCGTCCCAGGGTTTCCCCGTCCCAGGAAGTCCCGTCCGAGGAATTCCCGTCCGAGGAGGGCGGTGCCCAGGAGGAACGCACCCCTGGGTAGCCGGTCGCGGCCCGCGCAGAGTGGTCGGCGTCAGCCCGGCCGAACCCTCTGGAGCCTCCGATGAGCCACCCGTCCCTCGCCGCCCGCACCGCCGTCGTCACCGGAGCCGCCAGCGGCATGGGCGCCGCCACCGCCCGGCTGCTCGCCGCCTCCGGCGCCCGGGTCGCCCTGCTCGCCCGCCGCACCGAGCGGCTCGACTCCCTCGCCGAGGAGATCACCGCCGCGGGCGGGCAGGCACTCGCCGTCACCGCCGACGTCACCGACCAGGCCTCGGTGGACGCCGCCGCGAAGGCCGTCCACGACGCCTACGGCCCGGTCGACCTGGTCGTCAACAACGCCGGGGTGATGCTGCCCAACCCGCTCGCCGACGGCCGGATCGACGAGTGGACCCGCATGGTGGACACCAACCTCACCGGCGCGCTGCGGATCGTCCGCGCCTTCGGCTCCGACCTCACCGCGGCCGCCGCCGAGGGCCGCACCGCCGACCTGGTCAACGTCTCCTCGATCGCCTCGCACGTGGTCTTCCCCGACTACGCGGTGTACGGGGCCACCAAGGCCGCGCTCACCCAACTGTCCGCCGCCCTGCGCAGCGAGTTCGGCCCGCGCGACGTCCGGGTCAGCGCGATCGAGCCCGGACTGACCGACACCGAGCTCGGCGGGCACATCGACAACCCGGTGCTGCGCGAACAGCTCGGCGGCATGTTCGACGCCATCCCGGCGCTCGGCGCCGAGGACGTCGCCGACCTCATCGCGTACACCGTCAGCCGCCCCCGGCACGTCAACCTGCGCCACCTGGTCGTCCTGCCGACCCGCCAGGCCTAGGGCCCGTCTTCAAACTCGCGTCTGCGGGCCGACGCCGGGGCACGCGCCTCGCCGCGTTGTCGTCGGTCGCCAATGGCCCCCAGCCTGGCGGCCGGGAGGTGCCCCCACCGCAGTGGCTCCGCCCCCAGCCTCCGGCCGGGAGGTGCCCCCACCTCCGCCTTGCGATGCACGCACCCCAACGCCGCCCCGCCCGCCCTCCGGG
>NZ_JBHVET010000932.1:0-2757 GCF_042802135.1 Kitasatospora sp. NPDC057512 | reverse complement strand
GCAACGTACCGTCCGGCGCGCGGCGGCGGAAAGGAACGGCGGTCCGGTTCCGCCGAGTTTCCGGTGAGCTTCCGGTTCCCTTCCTCCCGGCCGTGTCCGGCAGTGGCCATGATTCGATCCGGCCCCCGGGTACGGCTGTGCGGCATTCCGCTGCGCGTACCGGCTTTCCGGTCGGGCCCACCGGATCTCCCTTCCCCCGAAAGGTGCCCGAGGTGGCCGGTCCCGCTCGCGTCGTCCGTCGGTTCGGTGCCACCCGCCTCGCCTCGGTGCTGCTCGCCGGCGCGCTGCTCGCCGCCGTGGTGCCGGGCCTCGCCCCGCCCGGCGGCCGGCCCGGCGCGGCCGACCGGGTCGACGCGGCGGCTCCCCGGCAGCACTGGGGAACGGCCGAGGCGGGCGGCACGGACACCACCGGCCCGGCCAACCAGGCGGCCGCGGTGTCGGAACAGGCGAAGTACCCGCCGGTGCGGCTGCCCGGGGCCGCGCCGGACCGGACGAGTGCCGAGCAGGTCGCCGCACCCCCGGCCACGGTGACCGGGTACGACCCGAAGACCAGCCAGGAGCTGCCGCAGGCCCGCGGGCGCAACGAGGTCACCTTCCGCAACACCGACGGCACGCTGACCACCCAGTACTCGTCGGCACCGGTCAACTACCGGACGCCGGAGGGAGCCTGGGCCCCGATCGACACCACCCTGCGGCCCGTCGAGGACACCCGGGGAGGCTGGCGCAACACCGCGGACTCCGTGCGCACCGAACTGCCCGCGACCCTCGCCGACGGCGGGCAGGCCCTGCTGCGGTACGACGACACCCATGCGCTGACCCTGGGCGTCACCGACGCCGCACCGGCCGCGGGCGCGGCCCGGGGGGACCGGGTCGAGTACCCACAGGTCCGCCGCGACGCCGACGTCCGGTTCGCGGCCCTGCCCGGGGGCCTCGCGGCGGAACTGCGGCTCGACTCCCCGGACGCGCCGGCCGAATGGACCCTCCCGTTGCGGCTCACCGGGCTGACCGCCAAGGCCGACGGCGACGACCTCGCGCTGTTCGACGAGGGCGGAGCGCGCCGGGCCGGAATCCTCACCGGTCTCGCCGAGGGCGCCGGCGGACGTGCGGCCGACCGCGCGGCCGGTGTCGAGCTGGTCGGGTCCACGGGCCGGCCGGCCCTGCGGATCAAGGTCGACCGGGGCTGGCTGGCCGACCCGGCCCGGGAGTTCCCGGTCACCGTCGCCGTCGCCGTCGACGCCCCGGCGAGCAACTCGAACATGGTGGTCGCCGACGGTCGGCGGGTGAACGACACCAACACCCTGCGGGTCGGGCGCAACGGAGGCTACGCCGCGAGCTACCTCGCCTTCGACGGCCTCACCGACCCGGCGAATCCGGGCAACATCCTCGGGCACAAGGTCTTCGGCGCGCAGCTCTGGCTGGTGAACTACGACGCCCCGTCCTGCGCCGCGCAACCCGTCACCGTGCACGCCGTGACCGAGCCGTGGGGCGCCGGGCCGACCGGCTCCCCGGCCTTCGGCGACGCCCTCGCCTCCGCCTCCTTCGCCCACGGCTCGATAGCCCCGGGCTCGTCCTCCTCGGCGTGCCCCACCACCGGCGAGGGCATGGACCTCGGCGTCGCCGGGCGGGACACCGTGCAGGGCTGGGCCGGCGGCGGGGCGGGGGCGAACTTCGGCCTGGTCGTGCGGGCCCCGGACGACCCCGCGGCCTGGAAGACCTTCACCGGCCTGCGCACCGCGAACGCGCCCCGGCTCTTCGTCACCCACACCCCGTACAACGCCGAGTACCGCATCGACGACCCGGTGCCGCACCCGTACGTCACCGAGGGCAGCAGCGGCTCGGTCAAGATCACCGCGACCAACCGGGGCGCCCGGCCGTGGACCGCGGCCGACTACGCGCTCGCGTACCGGGTGTACACCGCGGACGGCGCGCCGGTCGACTCCCGCGAGGCGGCGCCGATCCCCGCCGGCACGACCGTCGACCCCGGTGCCTCCGTCACGTTCGACGCGAGGATCCACTCCGAGCCCGGCACCCCGGGCAGCCCGGACTTCCACCTCACCGCCGGCACCTACCTCATCGACTTCACGATGATCCGGCGGAACGTCGCCAACTTCATCGACGAGCAGATCCCCCCGGCCCGCATCCGGCTGGAGGTCTTCAAGGTCCCGCCGATCCTGACCGATCTGTACCCGCCCAACGGCTACTCCGGCCCGACGCTGCGTCCCGCCCTGTGGGCCCGGGGCATCCACGCCGTCCCCGGGCAGGGCGACCTCCAGTACAAGGTCCAGATCTGCGATCACAAGACGGACGGCAACCCCGCCAACACGGACCCCGGCTGCGTCGACTCCGGCCTCCGGTCCGACCCGACCTGGACGGTCCCGGCGGGTGCGCTGAGCTGGAACCGCACGTACTGGTGGCACGGCTGGGTGCACGACTCACAGGGCTACAGCCCCGCCACCGACCCGGTGGCGCTGCTGACCTCGGTGCCGCAGCCCGAGATCACCTCCCACCTGGGAGGCGGCTCCGACGACGGTGCCGGGCTGGACCTCGACCCGGCCACCGGCGACTACCTCTCCGCCGCGGTGGACGCCACCGTCGCGGTGGTCGGCCCCCCGCTGACCGTGGCCCGGACGTACAACAGCCTCGATCCGCGCCGCGGCGGACTGTTCGGCGCCGGCTGGTCGACCCAGTACGACCTGCGGCTGACCCCCGACGCCGACGGGTCCGGCAATGTCGTGATCACCCACCCCGACGGCCGGC
>NZ_JBHVET010000931.1:0-2765 GCF_042802135.1 Kitasatospora sp. NPDC057512 | reverse complement strand
GCAGCGCCATGTCCCACATGCCGTGGTGACTGGCGCCGTCCGGGCCGGTGATGCCCGCCCGGTCCAGCACGAACGTCACCGGCAGCCGGTGCAGCGCCACATCCATCATGATCTGGTCCAGCGCCCGGTTCCGCTCTGTCGTTCCGTCACGCCGTCACACCGGTGGCGGGCACCGGCGGCGGGATCAGTGGAAGAAGTGCCGCGCGCCGGTGAAGTACATGGTCACGCCGGCCTCGGCGGCCGCCGCGACGACCTCCTCGTCACGGATCGAGCCACCGGGCTGGACGATCGCCTTCACGCCGGCCGCGATCAGGATCGCCGGCCCGTCCGCGAACGGGAAGAAGGCGTCCGAGGCCGCGTAGGCGCCCTTGGCGCGCTCGCCGGCCCGCTCGACCGCGAGCTTGCAGGAGTCCACCCGGTTGACCTGGCCCATGCCGACGCCGACCGAGGCGCCGTCCTTGGCCAGCAGGATCGCGTTGGACTTGACGGCCCGGCAGGCCCGCCAGGCGAAGGCCAGCTCGGCCAGCTCGGCCTCGGTCAGCGCCTCGCCGGTGGCGAGGGTCCAGTTCGCCGGGTCGTCGCCCTCGGCGTGCACCCGGTCGGCGTCCTGGAGCAGCACGCCGCCGGAGACCGGGCGCACCTCCTGACGGTTGGCCGGGGCCTCGGGGGCGAGCAGCACCCGCAGGTTCTTCTTGCGGGTGAGCACCTCCAGGGCGCCCTCCTCGTAGCCGGGGGCCACGACGACCTCGGTGAAGATCGGGGCGATCTGCTCGGCCAGCGCGACGGTGACCGGGCGGTTGACGGCGATCACGCCGCCGTACGCGGAGACCGGGTCGCACTCGTGCGCCTTGCGGTGCGCCTCGGCGACGTCGGCGCCGGTCGCGATGCCGCACGGGTTGGCGTGCTTGATGATCGCGACGGCCGGCTCGGCGTGGTCGTAGGCGGCGCGGCGGGCGGCGTCGGTGTCGACGTAGTTGTTGTACGACATCTCCTTGCCGTGCAGCTGCTGCGCGCCGGCCAGGCCGCCGGTGCCGTCGCTGTACAGCGCGGCGCCCTGGTGCGGGTTCTCGCCGTAGCGCAGCACGTTCTGGCGCTCCCAGGTGGCGCCGAGGAACTCGGGGAAGCGCTCGTCGCTGGGCGCGTAGCCGTCCTCGAACCAGGAGGCGACGGCCACGTCGTAGGCGGCGGTGTGGGCGAACGCGGCACCGGCCAGGCGCTTGCGGGTGGCCAGGTCGAAGCCGCCCTCCCGGACGGCCTTCAGCACGTCGCCGTAGCGGGCCGGGTCGACCACCACGGCCACCGAGGGGTGGTTCTTGGCGGCGGCGCGCACCATGCTCGGGCCGCCGATGTCGATCTGCTCGACGCACTCGTCCGGGGTGGCGCCGGAGGCGACGGTGGCCTTGAACGGGTAGAGGTTCACGACGACCAGGTCGAAGGGCTCGACACCGAGCTCGGCCAGCTGGGCGCGGTGCGACTCCAGCCGCAGGTCGGCCAGCACGCCGGCGTGCACGCGGGGGTGCAGCGTCTTCACGCGCCCGTCCAGGCACTCCGGGAAGCCGGTCAGCTCGGAGACCTCGGTCACCGGGACGCCGGCGGCGGCGATCCGGCCGGCGGTGGAGCCGGTGGAGACGATGGCGACCCCGGCGGCGTGCAGGCCTTGGGCCAGCTCCTCCAGACCGGTCTTGTCGTACACGCTGATCAGCGCGCGACGGATCGGACGAACGTTCTCCGAAACGGGCGTGGTGGAGCTGGCACTCATGCCGGAATCCATACCTTTCGGTCCTCGATGCGGTGACCTTCGCGGGCCAGCCGGCCCACGACGTCGACGAGCAGCTTGCGCTCGACAGTCTTGATGCGCTCGTGCAGCGCTTCGCCGCCATCGGCGTGGTCGGCGTCGACGACCTCGACGACGCCCTGCGCGATGATCGGCCCGGTGTCCACGCCGGAGTCGACCAGGTGGACGGTGCAGCCGGTGACCTTCACCCCGTACGCGAGCGCGTCGGTGACGCCGTGGGCGCCGGGGAAGGCGGGCAGCAGTGCGGGGTGGGTGTTGACGATCCGCCCGGTGAAGGCGGCGATGAACTCGGGGCCGAGGATCTTCATGAAACCGGCCGTGACCACCAGGTCCGGCCGGTACTCGGCGACGGAGGCGGTCAGCGCGCGGTCCCAGGCGGCCCGGTCCGGGTGGTCCTTCACCCGGTGGACGAAGGTCGGCAGGCCCGCCTTCTCCGCGCGCTCCAGGCCCGCGATCCCGTCCCGGTCCGCACCGACGGCGAGGATCTCGGCGCCGTACGCCGGATCGGCCGCGGCCTCGATCAGCGCCTGCAGGTTGGTGCCGGAGCCGGAGACCAGCACCACCAGGCGGGCCGGTCCGGGCGTACGGGGCGGGAAGTGCTGGGCGGGGGCGGCGGCCACTGCGCGTCTCTCCGTAGGTCGGGCGCCGTCCGCTGGTACGTCCACCGGCGGTGGGGCCACTACGAACGGCAGGTCGAGCGAGGGGGAACTCCGGGGAAACCCGCCGCGACGCGGGCCCGGGGGAACCTCTGTGGGCTGCTGACCGTCACCACGATAACGGCTGGTCGGACGGCCTCCGCACCCTCCCGGCGGCGCTACGCGCGTAGTTGAGACGGGGATCTCCTCCGGCCCGCCGCACCGGAGTTGCCCCGGCCCGCACCTGCCCGCCCGGGCCCCGCGGCCCGGGCCGCCGACGGCCCGACGGACGGCCGCGGGACCATCCCGCCGGACGGCCGCCGGATCAGGCTGCG
>NZ_JBHVET010000930.1:0-2773 GCF_042802135.1 Kitasatospora sp. NPDC057512 | reverse complement strand
GACGCTGGCGAGCGCGAGCCCGACGGACAGCTCTCGGTGTTCGGTGGTTCGGGTGGGGAGGCTCAGCCGGCCGTGCCGTACAGCCGGTCGCCCGCGTCGCCGAGGCCCGGGACGATGTAGCCGTTCTCGTTGAGCCGCTCGTCCACGGCGGCGGTGACGACGGTGACCGGCAGGCCGGCCAGTTCCCGCTCCATCACCTCGACGCCCTCGGGGGCGGCCAGCAGCACCACGGCGGTGACGTCGGTGGCACCGCGCTCGATCAGCATCCTGATCGCGGCGACCAGGGTGCCGCCGGTGGCCAGCATCGGGTCGAGCACGTAGACCTGGCGGCCGGAGAGGTCGTCCGGCATCCGGGTGGCGTAGGTGGAGGCCTCCAGGGTCTCCTCGTTGCGGACCATGCCGAGGAAACCCACCTCGGCGGTCGGCAGCAGCCGGGTCATCCCGTCCAGCATGCCGAGGCCGGCCCGCAGGATCGGGACCACCAGCGGGCGCGGGTAGCTGAGCCGGGTACCCAGCGTGACCGCCACGGGCGTGGTGATCTCCACCTCGTCGGTGCGGACGTCCCGGGTGGCCTCGTACGCGAGGAGGGTCACCAGCTCGTCGGTCAGGCGACGGAAGGTCGGCGAGTCGGTGCGCTCGTCGCGCAGGGTGGAGAGCTTGTGGGCGACCAGGGGGTGGTCAACAACGTGGAGACGCATGTATCGAGGTTAGCCCGGTCCTGGACGGGTGTACGACTCGCCGTGCCCCCGGGGCGCCGGTCCGGGTGACGCTCCTGTGACACGCCGTGACCCGGCGCGGCCGTCCGGACGGAAGTGCCCGCTGTGGTATCAACCGGGCCGTTCTGGGAATGTCACCTCTTATGACGAGCAACCCGAACCCTGGGGACGGCTCGACGGACGAGCCCGTCGACGGGGCGGGCCGGAGCCCGGGCCCGCCGTACGACCACCCGGAGACGGAAGCGGAGCGCCGCAAGCGGCGGGCCGTCTTCCTGCGCGAGCTCACCGAGGCGCGCGAGCTGCGGGAGCGGGTCCAGCCGCGGCGGACCAAGGAGCGGCGGATGCGCGAGGCGATGCGGATGCGGACCTTCCGGATCTGACGGGCCCGGAACCGCCCCCGGAACCGCCTCGGGTGGCACCCCGGACCATCCTGACACCGCCCTGACGCAGCCCTGACACCGCCCTGACGCCCGTCCGATGCGACACCCGGACGGCCCCGGGAAGGGACCCGAACGGCCCCGCCGGGCGTTCGGAGCAAATTTCGACCGGCTTCGGACCGCCCCGGCCCGGCTTCGCCGTCCGCCACCCGGTCCTTCCGACACGACCTGCAAAGACGCGCTGCAGAACACCCCCCGCAAGGGCGGGCTTTCTGTCACGATTCCGATGGGACGGTCCGAACAAGCGGACCGCCTCTGGCGCGGGGGCGGCCAGATTTCCGCGTTGCCCGTGCGCGCCGACAGCCGAGACCGATGATCTTGGGAGTGTCCCTGGTGGCGTACTTCGCTGCAGTGCTTGCTCGCACCGAGGACGGGTGGGATGTGAGCGAGACGGAGCTCGACGACGTCGAAACCCTGGCCGATCTGGCCGACCTGGCCCGCGGATCCGCCCAGGACGACGACAGCGTCCTGATCTTCATCGAACAGGAGGACGCCTGGTTCGCCGTCGTCCGCGTGGACGGCGAGGAGGACCCGCGGATCTTCGTGTCGGACGGCGCGGCGGCCGCCCGCAGCTCCTACGGCTCCGTCCTCACCGACGAGCTGGTCGACCAGGCCGGCGAGAGCGAGTTCGGCGACCTGGACCACCTGCTGGACGAGGCCGAGGAGGCCGAGGAGCAGGACGAGGAGGACGCCGACGCCCGCGGCGGCGTCCCGGTCGGCCCGCTCGGCGACGCCCACCTGCTCACCGAGTTCGGCCTCGCCGCCGACGAGCTGCTGGCGCTCAGCGGCGAGGGCGCGGTCCCGGGCGACGCCCTGGAGGAGATCGCCGAGGCCCTGGGCTGCGGCGAGGTCCTGGAGGCCGTCCGGTAGCGGCGTCGGCCATGCCGGTGTCCACCGCCGGATACCCGACACTGGATGCCATGCAGCCCGCATCCACTCCGCTGACCGTCCCGCACGTCCCCCCGCTGCCCGCCCCCGTCCGCCCCGACCCGGTCCGCGACCGCTGGGCGGCGCCGATGCGCC
The DNA here is from genome assembly GCF_042802135.1 of Kitasatospora sp. NPDC057512. NCBI lineage: Bacteria > Bacillati > Actinomycetota > Actinomycetes > Kitasatosporales > Streptomycetaceae > Kitasatospora > Kitasatospora sp. NPDC057512. Next base: position 597 of record NZ_JBHVET010000930.1, on the reverse strand, counting down.
TCGCCATGGCCGAGGCCGCGCTGGCGCCGGCCACCGGGGACGTACCGGTCGGGGCGCTCGTCCTGGACCCGGACGGCGAGGTGATCGGACGCGGCCACAACGAGCGCGAGGCGGTCGGCGACCCGACCGCGCACGCCGAGGTGGTCGCGGTCCGGCAGGCGGCGGAGAAGGTCGGGGAGTGGCGGCTGAGCGGTTGCACGCTGGTCGTCACGCTGGAGCCGTGCACCATGTGCGCCGGCGCCATCGTGCTGTCCCGGATCGACCGGGTGGTCTACGGCGCCCTCGACGAGAAGGCCGGCGCGGCCGGCTCGCTCTTCGACGTGATGCGCGACCGCCGGCTCAACCACCGGCCCGAGGTGATCCCGGGCGTCCTCGCCGAGGAGTGCGGCGAGCAGCTGCGCGCCTTCTTCGACACCCACCGCTGAGGGCCCGCCGGGCACCGCGGCGATACGGATTTCGTGACTGCGCCACCCCTCCGGTAGAGTTCCTCTCGGTAGCGTGTCCGAGCGGCCAAAGGAGCACGCCTCGAAAGCGTGTGTGGGGGCAACTCCACCGTGGGTTCGAATCCCACCGCTACCGCTCGAAAGCCCGAGGGCC
>NZ_JBHVET010000929.1:0-2776 GCF_042802135.1 Kitasatospora sp. NPDC057512 | reverse complement strand
GCGCGGCGGGCCCTCGGCGACAGGCGCGGTACCGGCCGGCGGCGGCTACCGGCGGGCGGCGGCCGACCGGTCCTGGGCGTCCTCGCCCTGGTCGTCGTCGTCCCAGCCGTCGCCCCAGCCGTCGCTGCGGTCGCGGAACAGGGTGAAGCGGTCGTACAGCACCGGCGTCGGGAGCGGAGCGGCGGCGGTGGCCGGGACGGAGTGGTAGTAGCTGACGGTGATGGCGGTCCGGCCGCCGGGCACCACCCCCGGGTCGACGTCGAAGACCGCGACGCCGTAGGGGTAGCGGGTGTCCGGGTCGGTGACGGCGGACCAGTGGGCCTTCTCCTTGGCGTCCGGGTCGGCCTTGTAGGTGAGGCGCTGGGTGCGGACGGCGGCCTCGCGGACGCCGTCGGCGTCGGCGGGCAGGTAGACGTCGTCGTGCCCGGCGGTGCCGCCGCCGCCCAGGATAAGGTGGACGGTGCCCTGCGAGGTGTCGATCTGCCGCAGGTCGTCGTCGGCGACGGCCGGGGTGAGCAGGCCGCCGGGGGCGGTGCCGCGCACCGGGTGGGTGCGTTCGTAGTCGTGGTCGTGGCCGGCCAGCACGAGGTCGACGCCGTGGCGGTCGAGCAGCGGCAGCAGCTTCTCCCGGATGCCCATGTCGCCGCCGTGGCTCTGCGCGGAGGAGGACATCGCGAACTGGTGCAGGTAGACCACGATCCAGTCCACCGAGTTTCCACTCCGCGCCCGCGACAACAGCCGCTCCAGCCAGCGCAGTTGGGCGCCCTCGCTGTAGCCGCTGATGTAGATCGACCGCCCGGTGGCGGGATCGATGCTGGCGTCGTCCTCGACCGCGATCTCGTTGCCGTCCAGGCTGACGAAGAGCACCGAGCCGATCTGGAAGCCGTACCAGGTGCCGCAGTGGTCGCGGGTGCCGTTGTCCGGCAGCTCGAAGCGGGTCAGGTAGGAGGCGTAGCCGAGCTCCCCGCCGCCGGCCTCGACCTCGTGGTTCCCGGGCGTGGGCATCCACGGGCGGCTCGCGGCCGATCCGGCCATGTTGTTCATGAACGCGTTCCAGGCCTGCGGCTGGCGCTGCGGGTTGTTGTTGGCGTACGCGAGGTCGCCGTTGAGCAGGTGGAACAGCGGGGCGAACCCCTCGACCTGACGGACCGCCGCCGCGCCGTGGACGGAGGACTTGCTGAACACGTTGTCGCCGGTGCCGAGGTCGCCGAAGCTGGTGAAGCGGAACGCGGCCCGGCCGGGCGCGGGAGCGGTGCGGAAGGTGCCGCGGACCGGCTGGGCACCGTCGTGCAGCACCTCGTAGACGTAGGTGGTGTCGGGCCGCAGGCCGTCCAGGCGGGCGTGGTGGGTGAAGGTCTCGACCTTGTTGAGGCCGTCCACGTAGCTGCGGCTGCGCGCGTGCACCGTCCGGCCTGCGCCCTCGCGCGGGGTGCCGATCCGCACCCGGGGACGGTTCACGGAGGCCGCCGTCGCCCAGGAGACCGTCATCTCGCGGGCGGGCTCGTCGCCCCACTGGAGGTGGATCTGCTCCGGGCCGGGCGTGCCGGCCACCGCCGGTCGGGTCCACAGCAGGGTGGACGCGGGCAGCGCGGCGAACGCACCGGCCGCCGCACCGGTGCGAAGGACCGTCCTTCGGGATGTACGGGATGTGCGGGATGTGCGGGACGTACGAGAGGGTTGTGCCGCCACTGCCGCCTCCTGGGCTCGGGGAAACGCCGAGGAGGCTCCCAGCCGCACCGCACGGCCGGGTCACGGCCGACCGTGCGGACGGCGAACGGCAGCCGAACGGCGGATGGCCGGGAACCCTCGGTGCACGACCTTGTCCCGGATCGGCCGGGCGGCGCGCGGGCCGGGGCCGCGACGGGCGGCGGAATCGGACGGGCGGCGCCGGAAGCGGGCGGTCGACGCACCGGCGACGAGGTGACGAGGCACCGAAGTGACGAGACGGCAAGGTGACGAGGGTGACGGCCGGTCGGCCGCGGACCACCGGGGTGGTCCCGGGCCGCCGCGCGGGTGACCCGTCGGACGTGTCGCCCACGGAACGCACCGTCCGGCGTGCATGGGTGGGAGTGCGCCGCCCCCGTGGACGGCGCCGGTCTTGTCCCCGAGTCTGAGAGCCGCCCATGCCTCCCACCGTTCGTCTGCGCCGCATCGTCCCGACCGCGCTCTGCGCCCTCAGCGTGGCCCTCGCCGCCCCGGCGGCCCACGCCGCGCCACCAGGCCTCGACAGCCGGTCCGACCCCGGGAGGGAGGGCGGCGGCTCGTACGACTGGGACCGCGTGGCGGCCTGCGAGAGCAGCGGAAACTGGCGCATCAACACCGGCAACGGCTACTACGGCGGCCTCCAGTTCGACCAGCCCACCTGGCGGGAGAACGGCGGCCTCGGCTACGCCCCGCGCGCCGACCTCGCCACCCGCGAGCAGCAGATCGCCGTCGCCCAGCTCCTGGCCGAGCGTCGCGGCCTCTCCCCCTGGCCCGTGTGCGGCGCCCGCGCCACCCACGGCCAGGGCCGCGACGCCGCCCCGCCGCCCCCGGCCCACGCCCACACCCACACCCACGCCGCCCCGGTCGAGTCCGAGGACGGCACCTGGACGGTCCGCGAGAACGACACCCTCGCCGACCTCGCCGAGTCCCTGCGCGTCCCCGGCGGCTGGCCGGCGCTCTACGAGCTCAACCGCGACGCGGTCGGCGAGGACCCGGACCTCATCCATCCCGGGCTGGTCCTCGAACTCCCCTCCTAGGCCGTCCCGACCGCCGCCCGCGCCCGCCCAAGGCG
>NZ_JBHVET010000928.1:0-2778 GCF_042802135.1 Kitasatospora sp. NPDC057512 | reverse complement strand
CCCGTCGACCGGCCCCGGCTGACACCGACTAGGCGCGCGGCTTCTCGCGCATCTCGTAGGTCTCGATGATGTCCTCGACCTTGATGTCGTTGAACGACCCCAGGGTGACACCGGCCTCGAAGCCCTCGCGGACCTCGGTCGCGTCGTCCTTGAAGCGGCGCAGACCCTCGATGGTGAGGCTCTCCGCCACGACCTTGCCGTCGCGGATGAGGCGGGCCTTGGCGTTGCGGCGGATGATGCCGTCGCGGACCAGGACACCGGCGATGTTGCCGAACTTGGAGGAGCGGAAGACCTCGCGGATCTCCGCGGCGCCGAGGCGCACCTCCTCGTACTCCGGCTTGAGCATGCCCTTGAGGGCGTTCTCGATCTCCTCGATCGCCTGGTAGATGACCGAGTAGTACCGGACGTCCACGCCTTCCTTGTCGGCCGCCGCACGGGCACGGCCTTCGGCGCGCACGTTGAAGCCGATGATGATGGCGTCCGAGCCCATCGCCAGGTCCACGTCGGACTCGGTGATGGCACCCACACCGCGGTGCAGGACCCGGAGCTCGACCTCCTCGCCCACGTCCAGCTTGACGAGGGCGTCCTCGAGGGCCTCGACCGAACCGGAGACGTCACCCTTGATGATGAGGTTGAGCTGCTCGATGGAGCCGGCGGCGATGGCCTTGTCCAGGTCCTCCAGGGACACCCGGACCCGACGCTGCGCGAAGGCGGCGTTGCGGTCGCGGGCCGAGCGCTTCTCGGCGATCTGACGGGCGGTGCGGTCCTCGTCGACGACGATGAAGCTGTCGCCGGCGCGGGGCACCGAGGTCAGACCGAGCAGCAGCACCGGACGGGACGGGCCCGCCTCGGCGAGGTTGTTGCCGTTCTCGTCCAGCATGGCGCGGACGCGGCCGTAGGCGTCGCCCACGACGATCGAGTCACCGACGCGGAGGGTACCGCGCTGGACCAGGACGGTCGCCATGGCGCCGCGGCCCTTGTCCAGGTGGGCTTCGATCGCAATACCCTGCGCGTCCTGCTCCGGGTTGGCCCGCAGGTCCAGCGAGGCGTCCGCGGTCAGGACCACGGCCTCCAGCAGCTGGTCGATGTTCAGGCCCTGGCGCGCGGAGATGTCGACGAACATGGTGTCGCCGCCGTACTCCTCGGCCACCAGACCGAACTCGGTCAGCTGGCCGCGGACCTTGGTCGGGTCGGCGCCCTCGACGTCGATCTTGTTGACGGCGACCACGATCGGCACACCCGCGGCCTTGGCGTGGTTCAGCGCCTCGACCGTCTGCGGCATGACACCGTCGTTGGCCGCGACCACCAGGATCGCGATGTCGGTGGACTTGGCACCACGGGCACGCATGGCGGAGAACGCCTCGTGACCCGGGGTGTCGAGGAAGGTGATCGGGCGCTCTTCGCCGTTCACCATCGTCGCCACCTGGTAGGCACCGATGTGCTGGGTGATGCCACCGGCCTCGCCGGCCACCACGTTGGACTTGCGGATGGCGTCCAGCAGGCGGGTCTTACCGTGGTCGACGTGACCCATGACGGTGACGACCGGCGGGCGCGGGGCCAGCTGGTCCTCGTCGCCCTCGTTGGCACCGAAGTCGATGTCGAACGACTCCAGCAGCTCGCGGTCCTCGTCGTCCCGGCTGACGATCTCCAGCTGGAAGCCCATCTCGCCGGCCAGCAGCTCGAGGGTCGCGTCGGAGACCGACTGGGTCGCGGTGACCATCTCACCGAGGTTGAACATGACGGAGACGAGCGCGGCCGGGTTGGCGTTGATCTTCTCCGCGAAGTCCATCAGCGAGGCGCCGCTCGACAGGCGAACGGTCTGGCCGTTGCCGCGAGGCAGCATCACACCGCCGACGGACGGGGCCTGCATGGCCTCGTACTCCTGGCGCTTCGCCCGCTTCGACTTGCGACCGCGAGCCGGGCGACCGCCCGGGCCACGACCGAAGGCACCCTGCGTGCCACCACGGGCACCCGGGCCACCGGGACGACCGCCGAAGCCGCCGGGACGGGGGCCGAAGCCGCCGCCACCACCGGGGGCGCCGCCACCCGGACGCGGACCGCCGAAGCCACCGCCACCGGCCGGACGCGAGCCCGGACCGGCCGGACGGCCCTGGAAGCCCGGACGGGCGCCACCGGCACCCGGACCACCCGGACGGCCGCCGGGGCCACCCGGACCACGGCCACCCGGACCCGGACGCGGGCCGGCCGGACGCTGCGGCATCATGCCCGGGTTCGGGCGCGGCATGCCGGACGGGCTCGGGGCGCCGGGGCGCGGACCGGCCGGACGCGGCATGCCGTCGGGACGCGGGGCACCACCCGGACGGGGGGCACCGGCACCCGGAGCACCCGGACGCGGAGCACCACCGGGACGCGGCGCACCGGCACCCGGAGCGCCGGCGGGACGCGGACGGTCGCCACCGGGACGCGGCGCACCGGCACCCGGGGCACCGGCGGGACGCGGACGGTCGCCGCCCGGACGCGGACGGTCGCCACCCTGGGCACCACCCGGACGCGGAGCACCGCCCTGACCACCCTGACGGCGGTCGCCGGGGCGGCCCATGCCGGTGGCGCTACCCGAGGTGAACGGGTTGTTGCCCGGACGCGGACCGGCCGGACGCGGGCCCGGGCGGGCACCGCCGGCGGCCTGGCCACCACTCGGGCGCGGGGCCTGGGCGGCGGGGCGCGGGGCCTCGGCCGGAGCCGGCGAGGAGAACTCGGCCGCGGGCGCGGCCGGAGCCGCCGGAGCGGCGGGACGCGCGGCCGGGCGCGGGCCCGGAG
>NZ_JBHVET010000927.1:0-2782 GCF_042802135.1 Kitasatospora sp. NPDC057512 | reverse complement strand
TGGGGAATTGACCCCCAGACCTCTTGCATGCCATGCAAGCGCTCTACCAACTGAGCTATAGCCCCGCGACACGGGCGACCCTGGCTGACCACGACCGCCGATGCGGAGTGGAGCTATGGGGAATTGAACCCCAGACCTCTTGCATGCCATGCAAGCGCTCTACCAACTGAGCTATAGCCCCGCACTCACCGGATCTCCCGCTTCCCTTCCGGGCCGCGTTCCTTCCCTGCGAACGAGGAAGACTCTAGCTGGTCAGGGCCGGAACTGCGAAATCCGCTCCCTCCGGCCCCCGCCGAGGGCCCCGTGAGGGCCCCCGGCACCCGGTGCCGCCCGAGCCGGTACGGCTCGGCTCAGGTGTCGTCGCCGATGACCGGCTGCGGGAGGGTGCCCGCGTTGTGCTCCAGCAGGCGCCAGCCGCGCGTGCCCTGGCCGAGCACCGACCAGCAGCAGTTGGACAGTCCGCCGAAGCGCTCCCACTGGGCCGGCTCCATGTCGAGCAGCCGCCCGAGCATGGTGCGGATCGTCCCGCCGTGGCTGACCACCACCAGCGTGCCGTTCTCGGGGAGCTTGCCGACGGCGTCCAGGACCACCGGCACCGAGCGGTCGGCGACCTCGGTGGCCAGCTCGCCGTCACCGCCCCGCCGCACCGGCTCACCGGCCGCCCAGGCCTCGTACTCCTCCGGGAAGCGCTCGCGGATCTCGGCGTTGGTCAGGCCCTGCCAGGAGCCCGCGAAGGTCTCCCGCAGGCCCTCGTGGTGCTGCACGTCGAGCCCGGTGACCTCGGCCAGCTCCGCGGCGGTGCGCCGGGCCCGCTGGAGGTCCGAGGAGATCAGCAGGTCGGGACGGAGCCCGGAGAGCAGCCGGGCCGCCCGCTGGGCCTGCTGGACGCCCTGGCCGGTCAGCTCGATGTCCGTGGTGCCCTGGAAGCGCGATTCGAGGTTCCAGGAGGTCTGGCCGTGCCGCCAGAAGACGATGCGCGGGCCGCGCGGGCCCCGGCTCAGTGCAGGTCCTCGGGCTTGCCGAAGTCGTCGGCGGGGGCGACGACGTTGCCGGCCTCGTCGGTGAACGCGTCCGGGCGGTTGCGCGAGGCCAGGGCGTCCTCGGGCAGCGGGAGCTCGGGGCAGTCCTTCCAGAGCCGGTCCAGCGAGTAGAAGGAGCGCTCCTCGGAGTGCTGGACGTGCACGACGATGTCCAGGTAGTCGAGCAGGATCCAGCGGCCGTCGCGCTCGCCCTCGCGGCGCACCGGCTTGATGTCCAGCTGCTCGCGCAGCTGGTCCTCGATCTCCTCGGCGATCGAGCGGACCTGGCGGTCGTTGTTCGCGGAGGCGATCAGGAAGGCGTCGGTGATCGACAGCACCTCGCTGACGTCGAAGGCGACGATGTTGTGCGCGAGCTTGTCGGCCGCCGCCTGCGCGGCGACGGTGATGAGCTGCTGGCTGTGGTCGGTAACGGTCACGGTGTTCTTCCGGCTCGGCGGCTTGGGGGGCGCCCCGGCGCTCGGCCGGGGTCGCCTTCCAGGATCTCACGCCGCCCGGGCGGGCCCGGAACCGTTTTTCCGGGCCCCCGGGCCCCCGGGCCGCCGGGCCCCCGGGCCGCCGGGCCACAGGCCCCACGCCGACGCCGACACCGACGCCGGACCACCGCCGACGCCGGACCACCGCCGACGCGGCCGGCACCACCGCCGCCACCGGCCCGGACCTCCGCCGGGCCCGGGCCACCGCCCTACTGGGTCTTCGGCGGCTGGTAGTCCTTGCCGAGCACCACCAGCAGGTCCGCGTTCTGGGTGTCGCCGGTCACCTTCTTCACCGCCGTGTCCGGCAGGCCGAGGCTGGTCGCCAGCGACTTCGCCGCGCCCTGCCGGGCGTCGTCGGTGTAGCGGATCTCACTGGTGGCCTGCGGGGCGCCCTTGGCCCCGCCCGGGATGAAGGTCAGACCGGAGTTGACGATCTGGACCTGTGCGGCGGCCGCCGCCGCGTCGTTGCCGCTGGAGTCCTGGACCGCGACCCGCACCGGGGCGTCGCCGGCCGCCGCGGACTTCACGGTGCCGCCCAGCACGTCCTTGACCTGCTTGCCCGCGGTCGCCTCGTCCAGGCTGCCGTCCGGCTTGACGGTCAGCGCGGTGGTGCCGAAGTGGCCGTCCTTCGCCTGCTGGGCGAGCTGGACGAGCACCCCTGCGAGGGCGTCCTCGGGCAGCGAGGGGTCGAGCACCGCGTTCATCCGGTGCACGTCGTCCTTGGCGTCCTTGAACTCGGTCGGCATGGCGCGCACCAGCGCGTCCATGACCTGCCCGAACCGGGCCAGCTGGGCGTCCCGGTTCTCGCCGGCGTTCTGCAGCGTCGCGTAGGCGACCGCGGCCTTCCCGCTGAGCATGGTGTTCTTGCCCGCCGCGGACAGCGGCTTGCCGTCCGGCTTGCCGCCCTCGTGGGTCTCGGCGTTGGTGTCCACCCGGATGCCGCCGAGCTGGGAGACCAGCAGTTCCAGGTACGGGGTGTCCAGCCGCCAGGTGCCGGCCACCGGGGCGCCGAGCACGGTGGACAGGCCGTCGCGGGTCGCCGAGGCGCCGATGCCGTCCATGGACTGGCCGACCGTGGTGACCGGCGGGTCCCCCGGGCCGGGCAGCCGCAGGGTGTCGGGCAGCAGCAGTACCGTGCCCTTCTTCCCGGAGGCGTCGTTGACCAGCAGCGCGCTGGACACCTTGCCCTGGAGGTCGCGCAGGTGGACGACATTGACCTGGCGCCCGCCGGCGGCGGCGGCCGCGGTCGGCTTGTCGCCGGTGAGGAAG
>NZ_JBHVET010000926.1:0-2800 GCF_042802135.1 Kitasatospora sp. NPDC057512 | reverse complement strand
GCGCTACGGCGCCCCGCCCGGGGCGGGTCCGTTCCGTACGGGTGCCCGACGCGACGGACGCCCTACGCGCCGACCCGCACCAGCGCCAGGGTGATGTTGTCCGGCCCGCCGGCCTCGATGGCCGCCTTCCACAGCTCGAACGCCGCCCTGCCGTCCGAGCGGTCCGCCCCCTCGAACGAGCGCTCCAGCAGCCCGGCCAGCTCCTCCTCGGGCACCGGGTCGGTCAGGCCGTCGCTGCACACCAGGTACCGGTCCCCGGCGGCCAGCGGCACGGCCCGGACGTGCGGCTCGACGAAGGTGAGCCCGAGCGAGCCGCCCAGGGTCTGGGTGACCACCGAGGTGGTGCGCCGTCCGGGCGGCAGCGGCGGGCTGTCGTCCACGCTCACCCGGCGCAGCCCGTCACCGGTGATCCGGTAGACCCGGCTGTCACCGACGTTGAAGGCCAGTGCCCACTCGGGCAGCAGCACGACCCCGGCGACGGTGGTGCCCATCGCGGCGAGCTCCGGCTCCTCGGCGGCGGCCGCGTAGACGGCCCGGTTGCAGGCCTGGAGCTCCTCGCGGACGGCCTCCTCGCCGTCCAGGGCGCCCCCGTCGGCGGCGAGCCGGCGGGCGACCAGGGCGCTGGCCACCTCGCCGCCGGGGTGGCCGCCCAGGCCGTCGGCGACCGCGATCACGCAGGGCGGGCCGAGCGGGAAGAGCAGGGTCTGCGGGTTGGTGGTCACGGTGGCGCAGAGCGTCCACGGCCCGACCGTGAGGCTGTCCTCGTTGTGCTCCCGCACCAGGCCCTCGTGGCTCAGCGCGCTCACCGCGATGTACGGACCCATCGTCCGCCGCCCTTCCGCCGCCCTTCCCTGCCGCCCGCGCCGTTCGCTGCCCGCGCCGTTCGCTGCCCGCCCGCGCCTTCCATTGTCGTCGCAGGGGACGGGAGGCGACGAGGGGAAGCGGGGGAGGGGGAATAACGGTCCCCGCCCGGATGCTAAGGTGGTTGAAAGTTGGACTACCTGGGATGTGGTGATCAGCATGCAGTTCGGAATCTTCTCCGTCGGCGACGTGACGACCGACCCCACCACCGGCCGCACCCCGACCGAGCACGAGCGGATCAAGGCGATGGTCGCCATCGCCCGCAAGGCCGAGGAGGTCGGCCTGGACGTCTTCGCGACCGGCGAGCACCACAACCCGCCGTTCGTCCCGTCCTCGCCGACGACCATGCTCGGCTACATCGCCGCGCAGACCGACCGCATCATCCTCTCCACCTCGACCACGCTGATCACCACCAACGACCCGGTGAAGATCGCCGAGGACTTCGCGATGCTCCAGCACCTGGCCGAGGGCCGGGTGGACGTCATGATGGGCCGCGGCAACACCGGCCCGGTCTATCCGTGGTTCGGCCAGGACATCCGCCAGGGCATCCCGCTCGCGATCGAGAACTACGCGCTGCTGCACCAGCTGTGGCGCGAGGAGGTCGTCGACTGGCAGGGCCGCTTCCGCACCCCGCTCCAGGGCTTCACCTCCACCCCGCGCCCGCTGGACGACGTCCCGCCGTTCGTCTGGCACGGCTCGATCCGCAGCCCCGAGATCGCCGAGCAGGCCGCCTACTACGGTGACGGCTTCTTCGCGAACAACATCTTCTGGCCCAAGGAGCACTTCAAGAAGCTGATCAACCTCTACCGCGAGCGCTTCGCCCACTACGGCCACGGCACGCCCGAGCAGGCGGTCGTCGGCCTCGGCGGGCAGGTGTTCATGCGGAAGAACTCCCAGGACGCGGTGCGCGAGTTCCGGCCGTACTTCGACAACGCGCCGGTCTACGGGCACGGGCCCTCGCTGGAGGAGTTCACCGAGCAGACCCCGCTGACCGTGGGCAGCCCGCAGGAGGTCATCGAGAAGACCCTGACCTTCCGCGAGTCCTTCGGCGACTACCAGCGCCAGCTGTTCCTGATGGACCACGCCGGCCTGCCGCTGAAGACGGTGCTGGAGCAGCTGGACCTGCTCGGCGAGGAGGTCGTGCCGGTGCTGCGCGAGGAGTTCGCCAAGGGCCGCCCGGCCGGCGTGCCGGACGGGCCGACCCACGCCGCGCTGGTCGCGGCCAAGGGCGAGAAGGACGAGAAGGACGAGAAGGACGAGAAGACCGTGGAGGTGGCCAAGTGACCGCGTTCAAGCTGGTGGTGGTGAGTGCCGGGCTGAGCAAGCCGTCCTCGACCCGGCTGCTGGCGGACCGGCTCGCCGACTCGACGGTGCGCCGACTCGCCCTGGAGGGGCGGGAGGCGGAGGTCACCGTGGTCGAACTGCGGGACCTGGCGGTGGAGATCGCCAACAACCTCGTCACCGGCTTCCCCGGCGCCGGGCTGCGCGCGGCGATCGAGGCGGTCACGGAGGCGGACGCCCTGGTCGCGGTGACGCCGATCTTCACGGCCTCGTACAGCGGCCTGTTCAAGTCCTTCTTCGACGTGGTCGACAACGACGCGCTCACCGGCAAGCCGGTGCTGATCGCCGCCACCGGCGGCACGCCCCGGCACTCGCTCGCCCTGGAGCACGCCGTCCGGCCGCTGTTCAGCTACCTGCGCGCGGTGGTGCTGCCGACGGCCGTCTACGCGGCCACCGACGACTGGGGCGCGGCGGGGGACGGGCTCACCGACGGCCTGCCGCGCCGGATCGACCGGGCGGCCGGCGAGCTGGCGGCGCTGCTGGCCGGGCGGGCCCCGGCGGCGCCGGCGCTGCCCGAGCAGGTGGTGCCGTTCGCCGAGCAGCTGGCGGCCCTGCGGGTCTGAGCCGGACCAGGCCGTACGAGGGCGGGTGCGCGAGC
>NZ_JBHVET010000925.1:0-2806 GCF_042802135.1 Kitasatospora sp. NPDC057512 | reverse complement strand
CCCCTTCGAACGACTCGTCGAAGTCCTCGACCCCGCACGCTCCATGGGCCGCAACCCGCTCTTCCAGGTCATGCTGGTGCTCCAGAACAACACCCGCCCCGAGCTGGCCCTGCCCGGCGTCCGGGCGGCCTTCGAGCCGCCGGCCGCCGACTCGGTCAAGTTCGACCTGAACTTCTTCCTGGCCGAACAGCAGGACGCGAGCGCCGCCCCGGCCGGCATCGACGGCTTCCTGGAGTACAGCGCGGACGTCTTCGAACCGGCCACCGCCGAGGCCCTGGTCGCCCGTCTGGTCCGGCTGCTCGACCAGGTCGCCCGCGACCCGGAGCTCCCGCTGGGGCGGCTGGACCTGCTGTCCGAGCGCGAGCACCGGCAGGTCCTCACCGAGTGGAACGACACCGCCGGCGGCCACCCCGGCACCACCGTCGTCGCCCTCTTCGAGGCCCAGGCCGCCCGCACCCCCGAGGCCGTCGCCGTCCGCACCGACACCACCGTCTTGACCTACGCCGAACTCGACGCCCGGGCCAACCGGCTCGCCCGCCACCTCATCGGCCGGGGCGTCGGACCGGAGAGCACGGTGGCGCTCGCGGCGCCCCGGTCGCCGCACCTGGTCGTCGCCCTGCTGGCCGTGCTCAAGGCCGGCGGCGCGCACCTGCCCGTCGACCTGGCGTACCCGGCCGACCGCGTCCGGCTGATGCTCGACGACGCCGCGCCCGTCCTCCTGCTGACCGACGGCGCGACCGCCGGACAGCTGCCGGAGACCGGCCTGCCGCGCCTGCTGCTGGACGACCCGGCGCTGGAGCGCGCCACGGCCGCCCTCCCCGGCACCGCCCCCACGGACGCGGACCGCAGCTGCCCGCTGCTGCCCGACCACCCGGCGTACGTCATCTACACCTCGGGCTCCACCGGCCGGCCCAAGGGCGTGCTCGGACTGCACCGCGCCCTGGTCAACCGGCTGACCTGGTTCGCCGAGGAGCTCCCCGAGCAGCGGGAGGCCGCGATCCTGGCGAAGTCGCCGGTCAGCGTGATCGACGGGATCACCGAGCTGCTGGCGCCGCTGCTGTCCGGCGGCTCGACCGTCCTGGTCGACGCCGACACGGCCCGGAGCGTGCCCGAGCTGGCGGCGGCCACGGCCCGGCACGGCATCGCCCGGCTCACCGTCGTGCCCAGCCTGCTGAACGCCTTCCTGGACGGCTCCCCGGACGGCGCCGAGCTGTCCGCCGTCGCGGGCTGCGCGGTCTGGATCTGCAGCGGCGAGCAACTGCCCGCCGCCACCGTCCGGGCGTTCCGGCGGGCCCTGCCCTCGGCCCGGCTGCTCAACTTCTACGGCGCCTCGGAGGCCGGCGCCGTCGCGACCCGGGGCGAGGTGTGCGCCGGACCGGACGGCGCCGACACCCTGATCGGCCGTCCGATCTGGAACATGCGGGCGTACGTGCTGGACGACGGGCTGCGGCCGGTGCCCCCCGGCGTGGCCGGCGAGCTGTACCTGGCCGGCGCCGGACTCGCCCGCGGCTACACCGGACGCCCCGGCCTCACCGCCACCCGCTTCCTCGCCTGCCCCTACGAGCCCGGCTCCCGGATGTACCGCACCGGCGACCTCGTCCGCTGGACCCCCGACGGCCGGCTCGTCTACCTCGGCCGCGCCGACACCCAGATCAAGATCCGCGGCTTCCGCGTCGAACCCGGCGAGATCGAAGCCGCCCTCACCACCCACCCCACCGTCCGCACCGCCGTCGCCATAGCCCGCACCGACGGCCCCACCGGCCCCACCCTCGTCGCCTACGTCACCCCCACCCCCGGCACCACCCCCGACCCCGCCACCCTGCGCGACCACACCGCCGACCACCTGCCCGACCACATGGTCCCGGCCGCCGTCCTCGTACTCGACGAACTCCCCCTCACCCCGAGCGGGAAGATCGACCGCAACCGGCTGCCCGCCCCCGACTTGACCCCCGTCGCCGCCCGGCCGCCCCGCACCCCGGCCGAGGAGCGCCTCTGCGCGCTCTACGCCGAGGTCCTCGCCCTGCCCCGGGTCGGCATCGACGACAGCTTCTTCGACCTCGGCGGCCACTCCCTGCTGGCGACCCGGCTGGTCAGCCGGATCCGTACGGCGCTGGGGTCGACCGTCTCGATCCGGGACGTGTTCGAGGCGCCGACCGTGGCCCGGCTGGCCGGCCGCCTCCACCGGGACCGCTCCGCGCGGCCCGCGCTGCGGCCCGGACCGCGCCCGGCCGCTCTGCCGCTGTCCTCCGCCCAGCGGCGCCTGTGGTTCCTGAACCGGCTGGAGCCCGGCTCGGCGGCCTACAACATGGCGTTCGCGGTCCGGCTCTCCGGAGCCCTGGACGTCACGGCGCTGGAGGCGGCGCTGGCCGACCTGGTCGAGCGGCACGAGGTGCTGCGCACGGTGTTCCCGGAGACCGACGGCGAGCCCCGCCAGGAGGTCCTCGGCACCGAGGCCTGGACCGGACTCACCGTCCGGGAGACCTCCCCCGCCGAGGCCCCGGCGGAAGCCGCCCGCGAGGCGGCCCGCGGCTTCGACCTCGCGACCCGGCTCCCCGTCCGCGCGACACTGCTGCGCACCGGACCGACGGAGCACCTGCTCCTGCTGGTGGTCCACCACATCGTGGCCGACGGCTGGTCCGCCACCCCGCTGGCCCGGGACCTCTCACGGGCGTACGCGGCCCGGTCCACCGGCACCGCGCCGAGCTGGGACGCGCTGCCGGTGCAGTACGCGGACTACACCCTCTGGCAGCAGGACCTCCTCGGCGACGACCAGGACCAGACCTCCCTGGCCGCACAGCAGTTGGCG
>NZ_JBHVET010000924.1:0-2806 GCF_042802135.1 Kitasatospora sp. NPDC057512 | reverse complement strand
AAGTCGGCCCGGCCGACTTCCCGCGCGACCGAGCGGCCCCGGCTCAGGTCGCCAGGGCGGCGGGCAGTTCGGCCAGGGTGTGCAGGACGTGGATGCCGTCGTCGACCGGGGCGCGGGAGGCGGCGCGGTCGAGCCAGAAGGGGCGCAGGCCGGCGCCCCGGGCGCCGAGGGCGTCCAGGTCGTACCGGTCGCCGACGTAGGCGACCTCGTGCGGGGGCAGGCCCAGGCGGGCGCAGCCGGTCAGGAAGATGGCGGGGGCGGGTTTGGCCTCGCCGGGCCGGTCGGAGCCGACGAGGGCGGTGTCGGCGAAGTGGTGCAGCAGGCCGGTGGCGTGGAGTTTGGGGCGCTGCTGGTCGATCGGGGCGTTGGAGACGATCCCGAGCCGGTGGGTGGGGGCGAGGGCGGCCAGGGCGGGGGCGGCGTCGGGGAAGGCGGTCCAGGCGGCGTCGCGGTGGGCGGCGTAGCCGGCGAACCAGGCGGTGGCGGCCTCGTCGGGCATGGCGGCGGTGTCCTCGCCGAGGCGGGCGAGGAAGCGGCGGACGCGTTCGCGCTGCTGGCCGGTGAATGTCAGTTCCCCGGCCAGGAAGCGGGCGTACTGCTCCTCCAGGACCTCGCGCCACAGCGCCACCGCCGTCTGCGGGTCGGGGAGGCGGTGCAGGAGGTCGAGGTGGCGCAGGTGGGCGAGGATGCCCGCCCGTTCCGAGCCCGAGTAGTCGAACAGGGTGTCGTCGACGTCGAAGAGCACGCCTCGGATCGGCACGGTCCGTCCTTTCGCCGGGTCCACGTACGTAGGGACCCTACGCGGTCGCCGGCTCCCCTCCGCCGCTTTCGCTTCCGTCCCCGACGGCCAGGCGGTGGCGGGCGGCGGCCAGGAACTCCCCGGACAGGTCGGCGTCCTGGCTCGCCCGGGCGAGCAGCAGTGCTCCGACCATGGTGGACAGGTCGGCGAGCGCCTCCTGCCGTTCGGCGGGCTCGGGCAGGGCCGCCAGGGCGTCGACGAGGTCGCGCAGTCCGGCGGTGTAGGCGGTGCGCAGCGGGGAGCCGGGTTCGGTGCGGGCGGCGTCGGCGGCCAGGGCGGCGGCGGCGCAGCCGTGGCCGGGGTGGTCGCGGTGGAGTTCGGACAGGTAGCGGTGGAGGAACTCGGCGCGGGGGGTGCGCCGGGCGGGCGGCTGGTCGGCGAGTTCCTCCATGGCGTCGCGCCGTTCGGTGAAGGCGGCGGTGAGGGCCTCGGCGAGGAGGTCGTCCTTGGAGGCGAAGTGCCGGTAGAAGCCGCCGTGGGTGAGTCCGGCGGCGGCCATCGCCTCGGGGACGCTGACCTGGTCGGCGCCCTTCTCCCGGATCAGGCGGGCGGTGTGGTCGACGACCCGGCTGCGGGTGCGTTCGGCCTCGGCGCGGGACACGCGGGGCATGGCGCGGCTCCTTCCCTCTCGTACGACGCGTGGTGCGTCCACTCGGTGCTTCCGGTTGGTGCGTCCACTTTCCCATCCCCTTTAGATGATGGTAATAATCTAAACGCTGCGGTGCCCGCCGTCGACGGCCGGTGCCGCCCCGAGAGCGAGGAGATGCACCATGACCGTGATCGAAGGCTCCACCGCCCTGGTCACCGGAGGCCGCCGGGGCCTGGGCCGGGCGTTCACCGCGGAACTGCTGGCCCGCGGCGCGAAGAAGGTCTACGCCACCGCCCGCACCCCCGACACCAGCGAGGACCCGCGCGTGGAGGTCCTCGCGCTCGACGTCACCGACGACGCCTCGGTGGCCGCCCTCGCGGCCCGCGCCGACGACGTCGACATCGTCTTCAACAACGCCGGCGTCCTGCACCCGGCGCCGCTGCTGAGCGCCGACCTCGCGCTGGTCCGGGACACCTTCGAGACCAACGTGCTCGGCCCGCTGCGCATCGCCCGGGCCTTCGCCCCGGTGCTGGCCGCCCGCGGCGGCGGCGCGCTGGTCGACATCCACTCGCTGCTGTCCTGGGGCGCCGGGGCCGGGGCCTACGGGGCCTCCAAGGCCGCGCTGTGGTCGCTGACCAACTCGCTGCGCCTGGAACTCGCCGCCCAGCGCACGCAGGTCGTCGGCGTGCACCTGGGCTTCGCGGACACCGAGATGGTCGCGGCCGTCCCGGTCGACAAGATCCCGCCCGCCGAGGTGGCCCGCGCCGTCCTGGACGGCGTCGAGCGCGGCGAGCACGAGGTGCTCGTCGACGACGCCACCCGGGCCCTGAAGGCCGCCCTGTCGGGCCCCGTGGAGGGCCTGGCCGTCCTCGGCCGCCGCTGACACCCCGACAGGACCACCGGCCGGACCACCGGCCGAACCGACGACGCAACCGGCAACCAGGAGGAACCGCCATGCCCCTGTGGCACGTCTACCACCCGCCCGGCACCTACGACCCCGGGCAGAAGCAGCAGCTCTCCACCGACATCACGGGCTTCTACACCCGCTTCGGACTGCCGAAGTTCTACGTGGTGGTCCTCTTCCACGAGGTCGCCGCCGACTCCTTCCACGTCGGCGGCGAACCGCACGGCGCGGCCGTACGGGTCGTGGTCGAGCACATCGCCCGCCACACCGAGGACCCGGACCTGCGCAGGCGCACCCGCGAGGCGCTCGCCGCCCTCCTCGCGCCCCACACCACCGACCGCGGCCTGTACTGCGAGTTCCACGTCGACGAGACGCCGCGGAACCTGTGGATGATCGACGGCCTCACCCCGCCCCCGGAGCGGAGCGAGGCCGAGCAGCTGTGGGCCCGGGAGAACCGCCCGCTGCCGTACTGACGCACCCGCGCCGCCGCCGTCGCTCCCGACGGTGGCGGCGC
>NZ_JBHVET010000923.1:0-2782 GCF_042802135.1 Kitasatospora sp. NPDC057512 | reverse complement strand
GCCGCGTTGTCGTCAGTCGCCAATGCTCCGCAGTGGCTCCATCCTCCGCCTTGCGATGCACGCACCCCAACGCCGCCCCGCCCGCCCTCCGGGCGAACGACGGGAGTTTGAAGACACGCCCTAGCCGCGCTGGGCGGCCTTGCGCCTGCGGGCCACCAGCACCGTGGCGGTGCCGAGGGCGATCAGCGCCGCCGCGCTGGTCAACGCGATCGGCATCCCTTCACCCGCACCGGTGTTGGGCAGGTGCCCGGACGCCGGGGGCGCCGGGGCCGGCGGCACCGGGGCCGCCGTCGTCGGCGCCGGGGTCGGCGTCTCGGTCGGCGTGGGCGTCGGTGTCGGCGTCGGGGTGGGGATCAGCTTGTTGACGGCCGTCACCTCCACACCGGCGTCGAGGTTCGCCGAGGTCAGCTTCAGCGGGCCGAAGACGGTGACCTCCGGCGCCGCGTAGCCGTCCGGCGGGCTCAGCTCCTGCCAGTAGTACGTCCCCGGCACGCCGGTGCCCTGGCAGATGCCGTCGGCGCCGGTCGTGCAGGGCTCACCGACCTTGGTGTCGGGCTTGTCGCCGGTCGGCTGGAGCCCGTCGGTTCCGTTGGTCTCGTGCCACAGCTGGAACTTGGCGCCGGCCAGCGGCTTGCCGTCCTGGTCGTGCTTGACCAGGCGCAGCGCGCCCTCCTGGAGCCGGAAGCCGAAGTCGTAGGTGTGGTCGTTCTCGCCCGGGCCGCCGGTGGTCAGCGCCCGCTCCGGGTACTTGCCGTCCTTCGGGACGATGCCCTTGGAGTCGATGAAGTGGTTGTCACCGACGTCGTGGTCGGTCGGCACCCACTGGAAGAGGGGGCCGTCCTTGGCGTAGTCCGCCGGGTTGTCCAGCTTGATCGTGTACTTGGTCCTCGGCTTGAGGCCGCCCTCGACGTTGCCGTCGTCGAAGTAGTACTCGCCGCGCTTGGTCGTCTTGGTGGTGCCGACGAGCTTCCCCGTCTCGTCGTACAGGTGGACGGTGGCACCCGGAACCGGCTTCTGGCCCGGCAGTTGGAGGCCGCTGCGCTCGGGGTCGTACCAGACCCGGTTGCCGATCTGGAGCGGCGCCTGGTCGCAGAGCACCTCCAGGTCGCCCATCGCGGCGCCCTTGCCGAACGGCGGGATGCCCGGGGCCGTGTTGAGCCGCACGCCGCCGTCCGCCTTGCCGTCGCGCTTCTGGAAGGCGCTGCCGTAGCCGTAGGCCTGGCTGTCGCTGTCGTAGCCCGAGGTCACGATGGAGTCCTCGACCTTCGAGAACGCCATCCCGGCGTTGGCGGGGTTGTTGTGGCCGATCCGGGCGTTGTCGAAGAACCGCTGGCCGCGGGCCTTGGACCCGCAGCCCAGGTTGGTGTCCAGCACGTACGTGCCGTTCTCCGGGCAGGCCTTGAGGAGGTCACCGCCGGGCAGGACCTTGGACATCACGTTGCCCGTCGGGCTGGCCGCCGACTGGTCGCCGAAGCGGTCCCGGAAGGCGAGCAGCATCGAGCCGTCGGTCTCGAAGGCGATCTCGGCGACCGCCGGCTCGGGGTTGGCCAGGTAGCTGGCCCCGCAGGCCTGGCCGTTCTGGGTGGTCGGGAAGGTGTCCTGCCACGGGAACCAGGCGGTGCCCGGGCACGGGCCGCCGACCGTGGTGCCGCGCGGGTAGTCGAGCGGCTGGTTCAGCACGGCCGGCTTGAACGCGCCGGTGGACGGGTCGAACGGCAGCACCACGGCACGCAGGTCCGAGGCCTTGCCGGTGGACTCGCCCGAGCAGACGCCGCCGAGGAAGCCGGTGCCGTCCTGGATGCCGAGGCCGTACGGACGCCAGTCCCCCGGCGCCGGGCAGCCCGGGTCCGGGATGGCGTAGGCGGCCTTGGGATTGGCCGCCGTCGCCGCGGTGGCGTCGTAGCGGTAGAGCTTGCGGTCGTTCAGGTTGACGACGAACAGGTCCTTGCCGTCGTCGGTGATCTTGATGCCGCCGAGGCTCTCCTTGCCCACCGCGGCCAGGAAGCCGTCGTCGTTGCCCGGGGTGTGCGGGGTGGTGCCCGCGTCCGGGACGGTGGCGAACAGCGTGGTCTTCTTCGTCGCCCAGTCGGTGACGTAGATCCCGCCGGGGCCGCCGGGGCCGTAGCCGGTGGTCCGCTTGGCCTGGGCCGAGGAGAACACCCGCTTGTCGGCCTTGTTCCAGGCGATGCCGTACAGGTTGCCGGTCTGCCCGGCCGTGGCCACGTCGGTCAGGGTGAAGCCGGTGCCGGCCGTTCCCCGGGACTCGTACGGGAAGGACACCAGCGTGTGCTGGGCGTCCCCGTCCTGGGGCGGGTTCTGACAGGTCGACACCAGCGGCGCGTTCTTCTGGCAGTAGTCACCCGGGCTCCAGAGCCCCGTGGTGATCTCCACCTTCTTGCCGCCGGAGAGGTCGACGAACTCCTCGTTGGAGCTCAGCTTGTTCGGCCCGCCGTCCAGACCGTCCCGGGAGGCGAAGGCCGGATAGAGCACGCCCGGCTTCGGATTCACCACCTGGACCCGGTACTTGCCGCCGGTCAGCTTGCTCGCGGCCGGCGCCAGCGTCACCGTGCCGTCCGCCGCCGTGGTGCCCTCGATGGAGACCCCGGCCTCGTCGGTGAGCGTCACCTTCACGCCCGCCATGCCCGATTCCAGCCCGGGCGTCCACACACCGTCGGTGTCCACGGCCCGGATCACGTGGACCGCCACCGTGCCGTCACCGGTCTGGGGGAAGGCCGGTGGGGCCGCCGCCAGGGACCAGGAACCGGCCAGGACGGCCAGCGTC
>NZ_JBHVET010000922.1:0-2809 GCF_042802135.1 Kitasatospora sp. NPDC057512 | reverse complement strand
GTCGCGACCACCGGGCGCGGGCGCCGGCCAGCACCTTCGCCCCGGCCGGGGTGCCGCCGAGGACCAGCGCGGCCGGTCCGCCGACCAGCAGCACCAGGCCGGCGATCAGCGCGACGGGCCGCAGCAGGCGGGCGGTGCCGGCGCGGTCGGGCACCGGGGTGCCGACCGGGGCCGCGGCGATCGCGTTGCCGGAGGGCGCGGCGCCCGCACCAGACTTGGCCCCGCCGGCCGCGCCGGGAGCCGCGGCACCGCCGGCCGTGCCGGTCCCGGTGGAGCCGGTGCCGGAGAGGCCGCCGCCGGACAGGCCGTCGGAGGAGCCGAAGCCGGTGCCGCCGGAGGTGCCGTCCGCGGTGGTGCCGCCGGTGCCGGAGCCGCTCACCGGGGTGGTGCCCTCGCCCGTGCCGCCCGAGCCGGAGGAACCGTTGCCGCTCTCCGGGGTGCCCGGCTCGCCGCCGGCCGGAGGGGCGGTCTGGTTGCCGGGCAGCTTGCCGTCCTGGGCCGCGACGTGCTGCACGGCCTCCTGGGCCTGCTGCCGCTGGGCGCCGGTCAGCGCGAGGTAGCCCTGGGCCAGCTGGCCCGGCGCGAGCCCGTAGGTCTGGCCGTCGGTGGTCACGGTCTTGAGGAACTGCGCGATCGACGCGGCCTTCTCGGCGGGCACCCCGCCGGTCGGCACCATCGCGTACTGCACCGCGGTCAGCGGGTACGCCCGCTGGTCACGCGAGAACGCGGTGTCCGGCGTGCCGTAGGGCAGTTGCTGGACCCCGGTGGCGGCGTCGGTCGGCATGTCGGCGACGGCGGCCTGGAAGCCGGCCGTGGAGGGCGACACGTAGGAGCCGGCCGGGTTGAGCAGCGAGGCCTCGGGGAGCGAGAACGCCTTGGCCTGGGCGGTGTCCATGATGGCGAGCAGCGACCGCTGACCGGGGATCTGCGCGGGACAGGCCTTGTGGCTGCCGTCGGACTCGGCGTTCGGCTGCTGGCAGTTCGGCTGGTACTGCATCAGGTTGCGCGCCACCCGCCCGAGACCGTCGAGCGAGGGGTTCCACTCGTACTGCTTCCAGTGCTTGAAGTCGACTCCGGCGCTGCCCTGCGCGGGCCCGGAGTAGTCCTGGACCTGGAACGCCTCCGTCGGGTAGCCGGCGAACTTCGGCTTCAGGTAGAAGCTGTCGACGCGCATGCCCCACTGGTCCGGCTCACCGTCGAGGAAGCGGCTCGCGTCCGGATCGGCGGCGAACCACGAGGTCAGCTGGTAGGTGAAGTCGGTGGTGCCACCGGGAACACCGGGGTAGATCGTCAGGGTGCCGCCGCAACTCGTCGGCCAGTGGATCCCGTTGGCCGCCGTCTCCGGGTTCAGCTGCTTGAACTCGGGGTCGGTGAACAGGCAGGTCGGGTTGCCGGCCACGGAGGGGATGCTCGTCCCCGGCGAGGCGTAGGACTGGGTGAGCAGCTTGGCCACCAGCCGGGCGTTCAGCTTCATGTCGCGGATCTGCCGCCCGGTCTTCGGGTCGTCGATCAGGTACGTGACCGAGATGCCGGTCGTCGCGAGCGGGGCGTAGACGTACGGACGGGTGGGCGGCGACCGGTCGGGCCGCGCCGTCAGCGCGACCTCCGTGCTGCCGCTGCCTCCCAGGAACGCGGCACGGGCCTGCGGCTCGCCACCGGAGGGGACGTAGCCCACGGTCATCGGCGAGTCGCCCAGGCACAGGCCGGCCCGCCACTGCTGCATGGCCCGGTTGGCCGTCTCCAGACCGGCGGCGCCGAAGGCCTGGTCGCTCACCTTGCAGGAGTCCGCCGTGGGGGCGAAGGTCAGCGGGACCACCGTCCGGTGCTGCCAGGCGCACTGCTCGCTGGTCCGGTTGCCCGTCTTCCAGTTCTGGTTGCCGGGGGTCATGATCCCGTCGGCGGCGGTGTAGCCGTCCGGGTCGGCGTCCAGGTCGTGGAACTCGCAGTCGGCCTTGCCGTCGAGGACCTGGAAGAGGTCCAGCGGGTCGCCGCCGTAGTTCGGCTCGACCACCAGGGAACAGGGGTGGGTCGCGTCACAGCCGAGCGTGGAGCTCTCCTTGGCGCTCCACACCTCGATCGAGGCGCTGCCCGAGCCGTCCGGGCCGGTGGCGGCGATCACCTGGTTGGTGGGCCACTCCGGCACCTCGGTGCGCGTCGGCCGGGGCGGCTGCTCGAAGCCCTTCGTCCGGTCGCCGCCGTAGAGGGTACTGCCGTAACAGTCCGTCACCGACGGGTCGGTACCCCGGCACTGGTAGATCCGCACCGCGTAGAGGATGTGGGTCGACAGCGACTGTGCCGTCGGTGCGGGATCGTTGGAACCCAGGTAGACCGTCGGGGTGAAGCCGCTCCAGGAGACCTGGAGGACCTGGTTGGTCAGGTTGGCCGTCTGGGAGACGGTCACGCTGCCCTCGGTGCCGTACGTCTTGGCGGACGGGATCCAGACCTTCGGGCCCGGGACGGTCACCGCCGAGTCGGCGTGCGCCTGCGGCGCCGCGCCCAACCCGATCGGAATGACGGCGAGCGCCGCCACCACGGCCTTGGCGAGGACCAGGGCCGGTAGTCGACGGCGCCACCTCCCTGGGCCTCTCGGGTCGGGTACGCGGTTTCTCATGGCGAGGCCTCCGGGAGATGCGGGCCGCCGAGGGAGGCGGCACGAGGGCGTCGATCGCGCTGGGGACGGACGATTCCGTGCGTACTATTCGGCCAGCCGGACATGGCGGGATCCGGTCGACCAGATGTACGAGACCACAACGCGACGACTCCGTACCGGAGTTGGGAACTCCGCAAACGGCGGGCCCGCGCCGAGGCG
>NZ_JBHVET010000921.1:0-2825 GCF_042802135.1 Kitasatospora sp. NPDC057512 | reverse complement strand
ATTGGGGCGCGGAAGACCGCTCCGACCCGAGAACCTCCGAACGAGCCCCGACCGAGAAGGAATGGCTGAACCCATGAGCAGCGGCGACGACACCGGCGAGCGCAACCCCTTCGCGCCGCCGCCGGCGGATACCCCGGACCAGCCGTGGCAGCCGCGCAGCCCCTGGGCCGGCGGGGGCCAGGACGGCTCCGGCGGGCCGGGAGGCCCCGGCGGCGAGGACGGCGGACGCCCGCAGCCTCCGCCGCCGTGGGGCCCCGGCGGCGACGGCCGCCCCGGCGGCGACGGCCGCCCCGGCCAGCGGCCGCCGGCCCCGCAGCCACCCCGGCTCGACCTCGCGGACCCGGCCCACCGTAAGGCCCGCAACGCCGCGCTGGCCGGACCGTTCGCGCTGGTCTGCCTGTTCACCGGGTTCCACTGGATCGCCCTGCTGGCCGGGGCGCTCGGCATCGTCTGGGGCGTCGGCGCACTGCGGACCCGGCGGCCCGCCCCGGCCGCCGGCGCGGTCGCCGGACCGGGCGGCCCGTACCCCGTCGCCCCCGCCTCGAACCCGCTCACCCCGGCCGCGCTCGCCGGCATCCTGACCGGCGCGATGACCATCGTGGTCGCCACCTCGGTGATCGGCCTCGGGTACCACTACCGCGAGTACGTCACCTGCGTCCAGGACTCGCTGACCTCCGTCGGCGCCCAGAACTGCGACCGGTACGCGCCGCGGTGGTACGTGGACTTCACCGGGAACGCCGAGTAGTCGGGCCTCCGGGGCCGGTCGGGCCTCCGGGGCCGCTCAGTCGGTCCGGTCCGCGCGGGCCGTCGGGTCCGCACGGTCGGTCGGGTCCCGGTCCTCGGGGCCCGGTTCGTCGGCGGTCCTGACGCCAGGTGCGGAGAGCCGCAGCACCAGGGCGTACGTACCGGCGCGCAGTTCCAGTCCGCCCCGGCGGGCCTGCCGTACGAGCCGGGCGTACACGCCCCCGTCGTCCGCCGGGCCCAGCGTGCGGTACCGGACCAGCAGCGCGCCCGGGACGGCGACCAGCGCGATCCAGCCCGCCGCCGCCGGGCCCGTCCACGGCACCGGCCCCACCCAGGCCAGCCGCTCCCCCGCCAGCGCCCCGCCGGAGAGCCAGCCCAGCACCGCCGCCCCGGCCCCGACCGACAGCGCCGCCGCCAGCGCGGCCACCGCCGTCGCGGCCGGCGGCCAGGGCTCGGGCCGCTCCCCCGACCCGGCGCCCGGCAGCCGCCGGCCCGCCGCCGCGCGACCCAGCAGCACCGCCGGCACCACCCCGGCCAGCAGCGGCAGCACCGACACCGCGAGCCGCCAGCCGCCCGGCCCGTCCGCCGGCAGCAGGGCGAACAGCGGGAACTCCGGCACCGGGCCCAGCGCCGTACCGGCCGGCGACACCACCGTCCCGGTGCCCACCGCGAAGCCCGGACCCAGCGCGTACGCCGCGCCCCACAGCACCGCGTTCGGCAGCAGCGCCAGCGCGAGCAGCAGCAGCCCCACCACCGCGACGGGCCCGCTCCCCAGCAGCGCCGTCCCGCGCCCGCCGCCGGCCACCGCGTCCAGCACCGCCGAGCACACCACCAGCAGGCCGCCCGCCGCGACCAGCCCGGCCCCGGCCGCCAGCGCCGCGGTCCGCACCACCGGCGCGCCGTCGACCGGGCGGTACGGGGGCGGGAGGAAGTCCAGCGGGGAGTCGGCCGGCACGTCGAGGACGGTCACCGAGCGGGCTCCGGCGGCCGTCGCCAGGCCCGCGACCAAGGCCACCACCAGGACGTCCAGCAGCACCCGGCTGTGGAACAGCCCGTCGCCCGCACAGTGCAGCGCCACCGCCACGGCCACCGCGCAGTACCCCGCCCACACCGCCGCCGGGCCGCCCCAGCGCGGGCGCGGCCCGCGCCGCGCCGCCACCCCGGCGGCCGCCCGGTGGAGCCGGACCACGGCCAGGACGCCGAGCAGCAGCGGAGTGACGGTCAGCGGGGCGTCCGTCGGCCCGCGCAGCAGCGGCGCCCCGTGCCCGAGCAGCCAGAGCACCCCCGCCAACCGGGTGACAGCGGCCGCGCCGTCGTCCGCGTACGGCGTCACGACCCAGAGCCCCAGCACCGGCAGCCCGACCGCCGCCAGGCCGACCAGCGCCGTCCGCACTCCCGCCAACAGGTCGGCCAGCGCGGGGCGTCCGCCCAACACGCCGGGCGGTTCCAGGATCGGACGACCCATCAGCTGCGTCATGGGCCACATGGTGCCAAGGCGACTCGCCATGCTCCGTGAAGCGCCAAACCGCCGCCGTGTCCCAGATTATTGGCTTATGCGCATTTTCAGACCTTGCCCCCAAGCCGCCGGCGCCCCGGCCCGGAGCGTCTGATGACCACGCCGCCCACCGCCGACTCCCCCACCCCGGAGCGCCACCGCAAGCCCGACCGCGCCGGGACCGACGCGGGCCGCCTGCTGCGGAAACTGACCCCCCGCGAGGCCCAGACCCTGGCCCACCTCGCGGCCGGGCACGACCTCCCCCGCACCGCCGCCACCCTCGGGGTCACCCCCGGCACCGCCCGCAGCTACCTCCAGCGCGCCCTGCGCAAGCTCGGCACCCGCACCGAGGCGGAGGCCTTCGCCCTGCTGGCGGACGCGCTGCCGCACCCCCCGGACCCCGGCCCGAGCGGGCCCCCGGCGAACTCCGCCGGCCTCGACCCGGCCGCGGTCGGCCCCGGAGCCGGGGCGGACGCGGGGACGGGGGCGGGGGCGGGCGGGGACGCGACCGGGAAGCGGCGCCGCCCCCGAACCGGGAAGCCCGCCCCGGGGGCCTCCGGCGGCACCCCGCGGGCCGCCGACGGCG
>NZ_JBHVET010000920.1:0-2846 GCF_042802135.1 Kitasatospora sp. NPDC057512 | reverse complement strand
CCCATGCTGTAGGGCGCAGGGAATCCGACCGCCGACCAGAGGGAGCAGCCCGTGACGACGTCCCCGTCCGAGGAGAGCGCCGGCGCGGAGCGTGCCCAGGCCCGGCCGGCCGCGGGCGCGGTGCCGCCCGAGCCCGGGCAGCCGGCCCGGCCGCTGGAGGTCGCCGTCTTCACCGGCCCCGAGTCGGCCTTCTTCGCCACCTCGACACTGATCCTCGGCGAGCGGACCGCGATCCTGGTGGACGCCCAGCTGACCCGCAGCGCCGGGCGCCAGCTGGCCGAGTGGGTCGCGGGCAAGGGCAGACGGCTGCTCGCCGTCGTCGTCACCCACCAGCACCCGGACCACTACTTCGGCGCCGAGGAGGTGCTGCGGCTCTTCCCCGACGCGCAGCTGCTGGCCGCCCCGGCCGTGGTCGAGGGCATCCGGCGCACCGTCGCCGCCAAGGTCGCGCAGTGGAAGCCGGTGTACGGCGACGACATCCCGGACCACCCGCTGATCCCCGCCCCGCTGCTGCCGCAGCCGCTGATGCTGGACCGCCAGGTGATCCCCGTGCTGCTGCTCGGCCAGGCCGACTGCGGGGACTCCACGGTCGTCCACGTGCCGAGCATCCGCACCGTGATCGCCGGGGACTTCGTCCACAACGGCACCCACGTCTGGACCGCCGACACCACCCCGGCCCAGCGCACCACCTGGGGGCACAACCTCGGCCGGATCGCCGACCTCGGCGCGGACCGGGTGATCGCCGGCCACCGGGCCCCGGACCAGGGCGACGACGCCGCCCGGGTGCTGGCCTTCACCGGCGAGTACCTCCAGGACTTCGACCGGCTGCTGGCCGAGCACCCGGACGACCCGGAGGCGCTGGTCACGGCGATGAACGAGCGGTACGGGGAGCTGACCCTGCCGTCCTTCCTGCAACTGGGCGCGGCGGCCAACACCGCCCGTGCGGCCGAGGCCGCGGCCGAGGCGGCGGGGGAGGACCGGGAGTCCGAGGAGGACGGCGGACCCGGGCAGGCGTAGGGCGGATACTGGCCGCATGACGCCGTACGACGTGATCGTCCCGGCGGGCGGGGCCGCCCGGCGCCTCGGCGGGGCCGACAAGCCCGGGCTGACGGTCGGCGGGACCACCCTGCTCGACCGGGTGCTCGCCGCCTGCGCGGGCGCCCGCACCACCGTCGTGGTCGGCCCGGTCCGGCCGACCGCGCGCGGCGGCGTCCACTGGACGAGGGAGCGGCCGCCCGGCGGCGGGCCGGTCGCCGCCGTCGCGGCCGGGCTCGACCTGGTCACCGCGGACACCGTGCTGCTGCTCGCCGCCGACCTGCCCTTCCTGGACCGGCGGACGGTGGACCGGCTGGTCGCCGCCCTCGACCGGGCCGGGGCGCACGGGGACGCCGCCGTACTCGTCGACGCGGGCGGCCGCGACCAGCCGCTCGCCGCCGCCTACCGCACCGCCCCGCTGCGCGCCGCGCTGGCCGCCCTCGGCGATCCGGCCGACCAGCCGCTGCGCCGCCTGGTCGGCGGGCTGCCCCGGCTGCGGGTGGCCGACACCGACAACGTCGCCTACGACTGCGACACCTGGGAGGACCTGGAGCAGGCCCGCGAGCGCGACCGGACCTGAGGCTCACCGCCCCGGCCGGCGACGTGTGAGCGAAACGACGCGCCCCGCACACGGGGCGAACACTTCGGGGAAACCACCGATCAGGCAGCATGGGCGCATGGAGCGCACGCTGGATGACTGGATCGCCGAGGTCAAGGCCGACCTGGGCATCGACCTGGACGTCGACGTCCACGGTCTGCTCGACACGGCCCGGGTGGTCGCGCACGGGGTGGCCCGGCCGGCCGCGCCGCTGACCGCCTTCCTGATCGGCTACGCGGCCGCCCAGCGGGGCGGCGGGGCGGAGGCCGTCGCCGAGGCGGCCCGGCGGACCGAGGCCCTCGCCGAGGGCTGGGGCCCCGCCGACCGGCCGGGCGAGTCGTGAGCGCGGTCGGACAGCCGACCGTGGCCGCACCGTCCACCGGTCCCGGCGTGCTGAGCTGGCCCCGCGCCCGGGAGACCGCGCGCCGGGCCGGGCTGCGCCCGCTGCCCGGAGTCCCCGTCCCGCTGGCCGAGGCGCTCGGCCGCACCCTCGCGGAGCCGCTCGGCGCGCTGACCGACCTGCCCGCCTTCGACACCTCCGCGATGGACGGCTGGGCGGTCGCCGGTCCCGGCCCGTGGCGGGTCGCCGGCCGGGTGCTGGCCGGACCGGCCGAAGCGGCGCCGCTGGCCGACGGCGCCGCCGTGGAGATCGCCACCGGCGCCCAACTGCCGCCCGGAGCAACCGCCGTACTGCGCCGTGAGCACGGGCGGACGGACGGCGCGCTGCTGCACGACCGCGGCCCGCAGCCGCTGACCACCGGTCAGGACGTCCGTCCGCGCGGCCAGGAGTGCCGCCTGGGTGAGGAGTTGCTGCCGTCCGGCACCCCGGTCGGGCCGGCGGTGCTCGGCCTGGCCGCCGCCTGCGGCCACGACCGGCTGCCGGTCCGCCGCCGTCCGGAAGTCCAACTGCTCGTCCTGGGGGACGAGTTGCTCACCGCCGGGGTGCCCGGGCCGGGCCTGGTCCGGGACGCGCTCGGGCCGCTGCTGCCGCCCTGGCTGCGGGCCGCCGGCGCCGGGACGGCCGAGGTCGGGTACGTCCGGGACGACTTCGGGCTGCTCCGGGAAGCGCTGCGGCACTCCACCGCGGATCTCGTGGTCACCACCGGCGGAACGGCCGCCGGACCGGTCGACTTCCTGCACCGGGCGCTCGCCGAGGCCGGCGCCCGGCTGCTGGTGGACGGCGTCGCCGTCCGGCCGGGGCACCCCATGCTGC
>NZ_JBHVET010000919.1:0-2847 GCF_042802135.1 Kitasatospora sp. NPDC057512 | reverse complement strand
ACCGCACGGTGCGGGCCCCCGCTCATGCCGCCGTACGGCCGGGGCGGCGCACTCCATGCATCCGACGGCCGACTCCAGCCCGCAGCCCGGGCTGCAGACCGACGGACGGAGAATCCGTGACCACCCCTGCCCGCCCGCCGCGCGACCGCGGCCCCCGCACCACCGACCAGGCCCGCCGCACCGCCGGCGGCGACCGCCCGCGCAAGCCGCGCGGCCGTAGCGGCGCCCCCAAGCAGGCCCGCCCCGCCGCCGCCCCCGAGGCCACCGACTTCACCGTGGTCCAGGGCACCCCGGCCCGGCCCCCGGCGGCGTCCTTCGCCGAGCTGGAGATGCCCAAGGCGATCCTCTCCGCGCTCGGCCGCCAGGGCGTCACCGAGCCCTTCCCGATCCAGGCCGCCACGCTGCCCGACTCGATCGCCGGGCGCGACGTCCTCGGCCGCGGCCGCACCGGCTCCGGCAAGACCCTGGCCTTCGGCCTGCCGCTGCTCGCCCGCACCGCCGGGCGCCGCGCCGACGCCCGGTACCCGCTGGCGCTCGTCCTGGTGCCCACCCGCGAGCTGGCCCAGCAGGTCACCGAGGCGCTCACCCCGTACGCGACCGCCGTCAACCTGCGGATCACCACCGTCGTCGGCGGCATGTCGATCAACAAGCAGGCCAACGCGGTGCGCCGCGGCACCGAGGTCCTGGTGGCCACCCCGGGCCGGCTGGACGACCTGATCGGGCGCGGCGACGTCAACCTCTCCGACGTGGCGATCACCGTCCTCGACGAGGCCGACCAGATGGCCGACATGGGCTTCCTGCCGCAGGTCAGCAAGCTGCTGGAGCAGGTCGCCGAGGGCGGGCAGCGGATGCTGTTCTCCGCCACCCTGGACCGCAACGTCGACCGGCTGGTCAAGCGCTTCCTGACCGACCCGGTGACCCACTCGGTCGACCCGTCGGCCGGCGCGGTCACCACCATGGACCACCACGTCCTCCAGCTGGAGCAGGCCGACAAGGCCTCCGCCACCGCGCACATCGCCTCCCGCGACGGCCGCGTGATCATGTTCGTGCACACCAAGCACGGCGCCGACCGGCTGGCCAAGCAGCTGCTCGCCAACGGCGTGAAGGCCGCCGCGCTGCACGGCGGCAAGTCCCAGCCGCAGCGCAACCGGGTCCTGGACCAGTTCCGGGACGGCCACGTCACCGCGCTCATCGCGACCAACGTCGCCGCCCGCGGCATCCACATCGACGGCCTGGACCTGGTCGTCAACGTCGACCCGCCGGTCGACCACAAGGACTACCTGCACCGCGGCGGCCGCACCGCCCGGGCCGGCGAGTCCGGGACGGTCGTCACCCTGGTGCTGCCCGAGCAGCGCCGCGAGGTCAACCGGCTGATGACGACGGCCGGCATCCGCCCGACCGTCACCAAGGTCCGCCCGGGCGACGCCGACCTCACCCGGATCACCGGTGCCCGCACCCCCAGCGGCGTGGCCGTGACGCTGGCCGTACCGGTCACCGCCGACCAGGCCGCGGCCGCCGGGGCCAAGGGCGGCGCCGACAAGCCCGCCGGGGCCAAGTCCGGCACCCCCCGCCGCCGGCCCGGCAAGCGCTCCGCGCTGCCCGCCGACGTCGACATGAACGGCAACCCGCGCCGCCCCCGCCCCAAGCAGCGGATCGGCGGCGCCGCCCAGGGCGAGCGCCCGCAGGCGGCCGGCTTCATCGGCCGCTCCTCGGGGCGCGCCAAGCCCGGCAGCGGCTCCAAGTCCGGCTCCAACTACGGCACCGGCCGCCAGCGCCGCAAGGCGGACTGACGGCCCTCCCGGCCACGTCGTACGGGCCCCGCACACCCCCTCGCAGCAGGGGGCGTGCGGGGCCCTCCGGCTTTCCGGGGCCGGCCTTCCTCGCCGCGGGCTTCGGCGAAACTGCCGCCCGGGCCGACCGCCCAGCTCAGCCCCGGCGCACCCGGCAGCTGCCGGTGCGCTGCCGGTTGACGGCCGACCGCGCACCCCCGAGTCTCTGACGCGGCCCACACATCCGACACCCCGTCACCACGGAGGCCCGGATGGTGAGTCCACGCGATCCCCCCACTCGGAAGGACGACCGTCCCATGCGCCGAACCTCCGCCCTGCTGACCACCGCCCTGCTCGCCGGTGCCGCCGCCCTGGCCGCCCCGGCCACCTCCGCCCAGGCCGCCCCGGCCTGCGGCGCGTGGGCCTCCGGCTGGAACGCCGTCGGCAGCTGTAGCGGCCTCGACCCGATGCAGACCTGGACCGTCACCGCCACCTGTCTCTACTGGAACTCCAACCACACCGTGCAGTTCTCCCGCCCCGCCATCGGCGGCCTCGCGATCGGCGACGGCACCGCGTCCGCCTCCTGCGGCATCGGCGACAGCGTCATGTTCCCGCGCGTCGTCCTCGGCGCCGCCCCGCCGGCCGGCCCGACCGGCCAGATCACCGGCTACGCGAGCAAGTGCGTCGACGTGAAGGGCGCCAACCTCGGCAACGGCGCCCCCGTCCAGATCTACGACTGCAACGGCTCCGTCGCGCAGAAGTGGCGGATCGGCGTCGACGGCACGATCCGCGCCCTCGGCAAGTGCATGGACGTCTCCGGTGGCAACACCGGCAACGGCACCAAGGTCCAGATCTACGACTGCAACGGCAGCGGCGCCCAGCAGTGGCAGGCCCGCCCCGACGGCTCGCTCCTCAACCCGCAGTCCGGCCGCTGCCTGGACGACCTCGGTTTCTCCACCGACAACGGCAACCAGCTCGGCATCTGGGACTGCAACGGCGCCGCCAACCAGAAGTGGAACCTCCCGGTCTGACGCCCGAGCCCCACTCACCACGGTCCGCCGCCCCCGCACCACACCGG
>NZ_JBHVET010000918.1:0-2854 GCF_042802135.1 Kitasatospora sp. NPDC057512 | reverse complement strand
CCGGTGCCCCCGTGGCCGAGGCCGAGGCCCCCGCCGTCGAGGTGCCGGCCGTCGAGACGCCCGCCGTGGAGGCCCCCGCCGCCGAGCCGGTGGCCGAGGAGGCCCCGGCCGCTCCGGCCCGCCGTCCCCGCCGCCGTCGCGTGGTCGAGGCCGCGCCGGTCGTCGAGGCCCCGGTGGCGGAGCCCGTCGCCGAGGAGCCGCAGGCCGAGGAGCCCGCCGTCGCGGAGGAGCCCGAGGAGGAGGCCGCCGAGGCCCCCGCCGCCGCGCCGGCCGCCCAGCCCGCCGCTGCCGCCCCGGCCGCCGAGGCCGAGCCGACCCACCGGGTGCGCCGCCGTGCGGTCCGCCCGGCCACCGCGGTCTTCCAGGCGCCGGTGTTCCAGGAGCCCGCCCCCTTCGTCGCGCCGTCCGCTCAGGCGGCTCAGGCCGCGCCGTCCGCTCCGGCGGCGCAGGCCGCTCCGCAGCAGCCCGCCGCCGCCCCGGCGCAGGCCGAGGCTCCGGCCGCGGCCCCGGTGCAGGCCGGGCGCGAGGAGGAGGACGACGAGTTCGAGTACAGCGGTGTCGGCCGTCGCCGCCGGGTCCGCACCCGGGTCGAGCCGACCCGTCGCAAGTCGGGCGCCCAGGCTCCGGTGAAGGCCGCCGCGAAGGCCGCCGCCAAGGCGGCGGCGAAGGCTCCGGTCGCGGCGCCCGTCGTCGAGGTCCCGGTCGTCGAGACGCCCGCCGTGGAGGCCCCCGCCGCCGGTCCGGAGACCGAGGACGAGTGGGAGGACGGCCGTCCGTCGCGCCGTCGCCGCCGGGGCGGTCGCCGCCGTCGCCGTGGCGAGGCCGAGGAGTTCGAGGCCGCCGAGGTCGTCGAGACCGAGCAGTCCGTCGAGGAGTCGGCCGAGGC
The DNA here is from genome assembly GCF_042802135.1 of Kitasatospora sp. NPDC057512. NCBI lineage: Bacteria > Bacillati > Actinomycetota > Actinomycetes > Kitasatosporales > Streptomycetaceae > Kitasatospora > Kitasatospora sp. NPDC057512. The sequence goes on along the minus strand of NZ_JBHVET010000918.1, from coordinate 1,968 downwards.
CGTCGCCGAGGAGGAGGGCGAGGAGGACGACGACCTGGCCGCCGGCCTGTCCTCGTCGCGCCGTCGCCGTCGCCGTCGCCGCCGCAGCGGTGAGACCGGCGCCGTCGAGACCGCCGAGACCACCGAGGACGGCGTCCGTACGGTCGTGAAGGTGCGCGAGCCGCGCCGCCGTTCCACCGAGCCGTCCTTCGACCCGGACGAGGTGCAGTCCATCAAGGGCTCGACCCGTCTGGAGGCCAAGAAGCAGCGCCGCCGCGAGGGCCGCGAGCTGGGCCGCCGCCGGGTGCCGATCATCACCGAGGCCGAGTTCCTGGCCCGCCGCGAGTCGGTCGAGCGCGTGATGGTGGTGCGCCAGAGCGGCCAGCGGACCCAGATCGGCGTCCTCGAGGACGGCGTGCTGGTCGAGCACTACGTCAACAAGGAGCAGGCCACCTCGTACGTCGGCAACGTCTACCTGGGCAAGGTCCAGAACGTGCTGCCGTCGATGGAGGCCGCCTTCGTCGACATCGGCAAGGGCCGCAACGCGGTGCTGTACGCCGGCGAGGTCAACTTCGGTGCGCTGGGCCACGGCGGCCCGCGCCGGATCGAGTCGGTGCTGAAGTCCGGCCAGTCCGTGCTGGTGCAGGTCTCCAAGGACCCGATCGGCCACAAGGGCGCCCGCCTGACCAGCCAGATCTCGCTGCCCGGCCGCTACCTGGTGTACGTGCCCGAGGGCTCGATGACCGGCATCTCGCGCAAGCTCCCGGAGAACGAGCGCGCCCGGCTGAAGCAGATCCTCAAGAAGATCGTCCCGGACGACGCGGGCGTCATCGTGCGCACCGCCGCCGAGGGCGCCTCCGAGGAGGAGCTGACCCGCGACGTCCAGCGCCTCCAGCAGCAGTGGGAGGACATCCGGAAGAAGGCCGCGACGGGCAACGCCCCGGCGCTGCTGTACGGCGAGCCGGACATGACCGTCCGGGTCGTGCGCGACATCTTCAACGAGGACTTCACCAAGGTCATCGTCTCCGGCGACGAGGCGTGGAAGACCATCCACGAGTACGTCTCCAACGTGGCCCCGGACCTCGCCGAGCGGCTCCAGCGGTGGACCTCCGAGGTGGACGTGTTCGCCACCTACCGGATCGACGAGCAGCTGATGAAGGCGCTGGACCGCAAGGTCTGGCTGCCCAGCGGCGGTTCGCTGGTGATCGACCGCACCGAGGCGATGGTCGTCATCGACGTCAACACCGGGAAGTTCGTCGGCCAGGGCGGCAACCTGGAGGAGACGGTCACCCGGAACAACATCGAGGCGGCCGAGGAGATCGTGCGCCAGCTGCGGCTGCGCGACCTCGGCGGCATCATCGTGATCGACTTCATCGACATGGTGCTGGAGTCCAACCGCGACCTGGTGCTGCGCCGCCTGCTGGAGTGCCTGGGCCGGGACCGGACCAAGCACCAGGTGGCCGAGGTCACCTCGCTGGGCCTGGTCCAGATGACCCGCAAGCGGGTCGGCCAGGGCCTGCTGGAGTCCTTCTCCGAGCCGTGCGTGCACTGCAACGGCCGCGGCGTGATCGTCCACATGGAGCAGCCGAGCGCCCACGTCCACGCCCCCGTGGCGGCGGGCGAGGCCGGTGCCGGCGCCGGCAAGCGCCGTCGTCGGGGCAAGGGCGGCGCGGGCCACGAGGAGCCGCAGGCCGTCGAGGCCGCGGTGGCCGTGGTGGCCGAGCCGGTCGTGGTGGAGACCTTCGCCGAGCCGGCCGAGCCGGTGCGCGAGGAGATCGAGGGCCAGCTGGCCCTGGAGGTCCCGGGCGTCGAGGCCCCGGTCGAGGCGGCTCCCGCCGTCGCGGCCCCCGTCGTCGAGGCTCCCGTGGCGGAGGCCCCGGCCGCCGCTCCGGCGGGCCGTCCGCGCCGCCGCGCGGTGCGCAAGGCGACCGCTCCGGCGGGCTCCCCGGGCACCGCCGAGATCGTGGTGCTCCAGGCCAAGGCCGAGGC
>NZ_JBHVET010000917.1:0-2862 GCF_042802135.1 Kitasatospora sp. NPDC057512 | reverse complement strand
GGTCCAGGTAGCCCCGGGCCAGGCCCGGCCCCGCAACGTACAGCTCCCCCGCGACGCCCGGCGGCACCAGGCGCAGCCGCGCGTCCAGCACGTACACCCGGAAGCCCGCGACCGCACGACCGATCGGCGGCACACCGGAACCCGGCGCCAACGGGTCGCTCATCGTCGCGCAGACCGTGGTCTCGGTCGGACCGTACGCGTTGATCATCCGCCGGCCCGGCGCCCACCGCGCCACCAGCTCCGGCGGGCACGCCTCCCCCGCCACCACCAGGGTTCCGGCCCTGAGGTCCGCGCCGTCCACCGCCGCCAGGGCCGACGGCGGCAGGGTCACATGGGTGACACCGAGCCGACCGTCCGTCAGCGACTCCAGCGGAGCGTCGGCCGAGGCCAGGACGAGGGCGGCGCCACTCAGCAGGGCGCTGCACAGGTCCCAGAACGAGGCGTCGAAGCTGGGCGAGGCGAACTGCAGCACCCGACTGCCCGGCCCGACGCCGAGCCGCTCGACCTGCGCCGCCGCGAGGCCCGACACCCCGCCGTGGCTCACCACGACGCCCTTGGGACGGCCGGTCGAACCCGAGGTGTAGATCACGTACGCCGGGTGCCGGACATCCAGGACGACCTCCGGATCGGTCTCCGGCCAACCGGACGCCTCCGCCACCAGCGCCGGATCGTCCACCACCAGCACCGGCCGGGCATCCGCCAGCATGAACGCGACCCGCTCCGCCGGATACGCCGGATCCACCGGCAGGTACGCCGCCCCGGCCTTCAGCACGCCCAGGACGGCTACCACCGACTCCACCGAGCGCGGCAACGCCACAGCCACCAACCGCTCCGGACCCACCCCCCGCGCGATCAACGCATGCGCGAAACGGTTCGCCCAGGCGTTCAGTTGACGATACGTCAGCTCCACACCGCCGCAGACCAGGGCGACCGCGTCCGGCGCCGCCGCCACCCGCGCAGCGAACAGCTCCGGCAGGCTCACCCCAGCCGCCCCGCCCCCGACGGCCGGCAGCAGCTCGCGCCGCTCCTCGGCCGACAGCAGGTCGACCGCGCCGATCGGCCGCTCGGGCGCGGCGGCGACCGCGGCCAGCAGCCTGGTCCAGCGGGCGACCAGGTCCTCGACCGCCGAGCGGTCGAACAGGTCGGTGCTGTACTCGACCGCACCGGTCAGCCCGGCCGGCGCGCCGTCCGGCCCGTGCTCCTCCGCGAACCCGAAGGTCAGGTCGAGCCGCGCGGTCCCGGTGAGCACGTTCACCCCGGAGACCTGGAGGCCCGGCAGCTCGAAGTCGCCGCCCGGCGCATTCTGCACGACCAGCCCGGTCTGGTACAGCGGGTGGTGGGAGAGCGAGCGGGACGGGTTCAGCGCCTCCACCAGGTGCTCGAACGGCACGTCCTGGTGCGCGTACGCCGACAGCGCCGTCTCCCGCACCCGGCCGAGCAGTTCGGTGAAGCTCGGGTCGCCGCTGGTGTCGGTGCGCAGCACCAGCGTGTTGATGAAGAACCCGACCAGCTCGTCCAGCGCCTCGTCGGTCCGGCCCGCGATCGGCGAGCCGATCGGGATGTCCTCCCCCGCGCCGAGACGCGTGTACAGCGCCGCCAGCGCGGCCTGCAGCACCATGAACAGGGTCGCGCCCGAGCGTCGCGCCAACTCCACCAGCGCCGTGTGCAGTTCGGCGTCGAGCCGGACCTCCAGCAGGTCGCCGCCGTACGACATGGTGGCCGGACGCGGCCGGGCGGCGGGCAGCCGCAGCTGCTCGGGCAGCCCGGCCAGCGCCTCCTTCCAGTAGGCGACCTGGCGGGCGAACAGGCTGTCGGCGTCGTGCTCGTCGCCGAGGATCTCGTGCTGCCACAGGGTGTAGTCGCCGTACGTCACCGGCAGCGGCGGCCAGTCCGGCGCCCCGCCGCCCTGGCGGGTGGTGTAGGCGGTGGCCAGGTCACGGGCCAGCGGGCCCATGGACCAGCCGTCCCCGACGATGTGGTGCATGACCAGCAGCAGCACGTGCTCGTCCGGTGCGACCGCGAACAGCTCGGCCCGCAGCGGCACTTCCGAGGTCAGGTCGAAGCCGCGCACCGCGGCCTCGCGCAGCAGCGCGGGCACCTCCGCCTCGCCGGCCGCGCGGACGGTCAGCGGGACGGCGGCCTCGGTGCTCTCCAGCACCCGCTGGAACGGAATTCCGGCGTTCTCCGGGAAGACCGTGCGCAGCGTCTCGTGCCGGGCCACCACGTCCGCGAGCGCGGCGCTCAGCGCGGCCCGGTCGAGACGGCCGGAGAGCCGCAGGGCCAGCGGCATGTGGTACGTGGCACTCGGCGCCCCGAACTGCTGGAGGAACCAGAGCCGGCGCTGGGCGAAGGACAGCGGCAGCGGTTCCTCCCGGCGCGGCCTGGGCACCAGCGCCTTCCGCGCGGTGGCGGCGTCCTGGAGCCCGGCGGCCAGCCCGGCGGGTGTCGGGGTCCGGAACAGGCTGCGCAGCTCCAGCTCGACCCCGAGGGTCGCCCGGACCCGGGAGACCAGCCGGGTGGCCAACAGGGAGTGCCCACCGAGCGCGAAGAAGTCCTCGTCCACCCCGACCCGGGCGAGGCCCAGCACCTCGGCGAACAGCTCGCACAGGATCTGCTCCTGCGGGGTGCGCGGCGCCCGGCCCGTCTCCCTGGCCGTGGCCTCGGGCGCGGGCAGCGCCGCCCGGTCCAGCTTTCCGTTCGGCGTCAGCGGCAGCACGTCCAGCAGCACGAACGCCGACGGCACCAGGTAGTCCGGCAGCCGGCCGCGCAGGTACGCCGTCAGCGCCGCCGAGGTCGCCCCGCTCCCGGCCGACGGGACGACGTACGCGACGATCCGGTCCTCCCGGGCGAGCACCGCGACCC
>NZ_JBHVET010000916.1:0-2868 GCF_042802135.1 Kitasatospora sp. NPDC057512 | reverse complement strand
GTCTCCGGCAGGGTGCCGGCGGGGGCGGTGTTGTGCAGCCAGCGGGTGCCGCCCGAGGGGCCGGCGGCGGGCAGTGCGGCGGCGGCCGCGCGGATGCACTCCGGGGGGACCTCGTTGCTGGTCAGGACCACGTCGACGGGGAGCAGCCGGAGGCGGGTGAGTGCGGCGGTGACCTCCTCCGGGGTGAGGTGGGCGTTGGCGCCGGGGAGGACGACGATGCTGTTCTCGCCGGACGGGTCGACCATGACGATCGCCTGACCGGTGGGCGCGTCCGGATGGGTGAGCACGGCGCCCGTCTCGACCTGCGCGCCCCGCAGGTCGGCACGCGCCGCCTCGCCCTCGGCGTCCCGTCCGACCGTGGCGACCAGGTGCGTCGCCGCTCCCATCCGGGCCGCCGCCACCGCCTGGTTGGCCCCCTTGCCGCCGAAGCCCCGGGTGGCGGCGGTGGCGAGGACGGTCTCGCCGGGGGAGGGCAGTACGGGGCAGCGGAGGATGCGGTCGGTGTTGACCGAGCCGATGACGATGACCCGACCGGCGGGAAGCAGCTTCATCGTTCCTCTGTACGCGGTGGGGCGCGGGCGGCGCAAGGAGGCGGGCGGTGGCGGTCGAGTGCGGGGCGCGTACGGGCCGAGCCCGGGGCGCGCGCGGAGCATGGGGGCGTATAAGTGGGGGGCGTGCGGAGCGTGCGAGCGGGGCGTGCGTGGCGGGCGACCCATCAGGCGTCCTGTGCCCTAGCAGTGGCGAAGGGGTGCAATTTTGATGTAGACCGGTCTGTATATTTCCGCCTACGGGCGTCTGACCTGGGCACATGCCGCTGTCACGGGGCAGACTGGGGCGTGCGGGCGGGCGCGCCGGGGAGGCATGGGGAGCGGCGTGGCGCGGGTACCACCACGGGTGGCGCTGGTTCGGCCAACGGGGGCGCTGCCCGATGCGAACGGCATCGGGGGAAGTCGAGGGCAGGGGACGTTGTGATCGTCTGGGTCAATGGCACATTCGGGGCGGGCAAGACGAGCGCCTGCCGCGAGCTGGTGGAACTGCTGCCCGGGAGCGTGCTCTTCGATCCCGAGCTGGTGGGCTTCGGCCTGCGTCGGATGCTCCCGGCCGACCGGCTGGCGACGGTGTCCGACTTCCAGGACCTGGCGGCCTGGCGCCGGCTCGTCCCCGAGACGGCGGCGGCGCTGCTCGGTGAGGTCGGGGGCCCGCTGGTGGTCCCGATGACCCTGCTGAGAGAGGACTACCGGGACGAGATCTTCGGGGACCTGGCCTCGCACGGGATCACGGTGCACCACTTCGTGCTGGACCCTGAAGAAACGATCCTGCGCGACCGCATAGCCCACCGCGACGAGTGCCCGGGCGACCCGGAGGGCAGCGAGCGGGTCCGCGCCTGGTGCCTCGAGCACCTGCCCCGCTACCGCGCCGCCCGCCGCTGGCTGGTCGGGGACGCCCGGATGATCGACACCAGCGGGATCTCCCCCCGGGAGACCGCGCACCGGATCGCCGAGCTGGTCCGGGTCGGCGCCGCCCGCTGCCCGATCGTCCAGACCCCGGACCCGACCGGGGACACCGTCGCCTCCGCCGTCCTGTTCTTCGACGAGCAGGACCGCGTGCTGCTGGTCGACCCGGTCTACAAGCCGGACTGGGACTTCCCCGGCGGCGTGGTCGAGCGCGGCGAGGCCCCCACCGACGCCGCCCTGCGCGAGACCGCCGAGGAGCTGGGCCTGCGCCTGGACCCGTCCGCGCTGCGCCTGCTCGCCGTCGACTGGGAGCCGCGCACCGGCCCGCGCCGCGGCGGCCTGCGGCTGATGTACGACGGCGGGCTGCTGGACGAGGAGGGCCGGCAGCACCTGCTGCTCCAGCAGGAGGAGCTGCGCGGTTGTCGCTTCGTCACCCTGGACGAGGCCGGGGAGCTGCTGCCCCCGGGGCGCTACCGGCGGCTGGCGGCCGCGCTGGACGCGCGGCGGAGCGGCGAGCTGCGGTACCTGGAGGCGGGGAGCCGGGTGGCCGTCGGGCTGGCGAGCACGGCGGACGCGGCGTAGCGGCCGGTCGGTACGGGGCCATCGGTACGGGGCCGGGGCGGGTGGCGGGGCCGTGGTGCGCCTCCCGGCGCGCCGCGCCGCGGTCCCGGGCGGCAGGATGGGGGCATGCCCTTCACGCTGAGCCACCCCGCCGCCGTCCTGCCCCTGCTGCGCGCCGCCGGGGCGCGCGGGCCCTTGGTGGCGTCGGCGCTGGTCGCAGGGTCGATGGCGCCGGACGTGCCGTTCTTCGCCGAGTCCCTGCTGCCCGGGGTGTACGGACAGGGCGGGCTGACGCACCGCTGGTGGGCGGTGCCGACGCTGGACGTGGCGATCGCCGACGCGCTGGTGGCCGGCTGGCACGGGCTGCTGCGCGGGCCGCTGGTGGCGCTGCTGCCCGAGCGGTGGGCGGGCGGCGCCGAGGCGCTGACCGTCCGGCGGGCCGGGGAGGCTCGGGGCCCCGCCGGCGCCGGTGCGGTGGGCGGGGCGGTCGGTGGAGCGGCGTGGTTCGCGGCCTCGGCGGCGGTCGGCGCGGCCACCCACGTCGGCTGGGACGCGTTCACCCACGGGGACCGGCTGGGGGTGCGGCTGCTGCCCGTCCTGGACCGCCCGGTGGCCGGGGTCCCGCTGTACGAGGCGCTGCAGTACGGCAGTTCGGCGCTCGCCCTGGCGGCGCTGGGCGGTTGGGCGGCGCGGGCGGTGCGGGCCGTCGAGCCGGTGCGGCCGGCCGTGCGGCTCGCGCCCCGGGCCCGGCGGGGGGGGGGCGGGCCCGCGGGGGGGGGCGCGGCCCCCGCGGGGGGGGCGCCCCGGCGGCCCCCGCGCGGGGGACCCGGGGGGGGGGGGGGGGGGAGTGGGT
>NZ_JBHVET010000915.1:0-2869 GCF_042802135.1 Kitasatospora sp. NPDC057512 | reverse complement strand
CCCTTCGGGGGGCCGCCCACACGGCGTTTCGGCGTCCGGCGGCGTCCGGCGGGCGTTTCGGGCCCCGGGCGTTCGGGCGTTTCGGCGTTCGGACGTCCCGGCGTTTCGGCGTTCGGGCGGGTGGACGGAGAATGGACGGATGGCTTCCGACGACATCGAGACCGCCCTGCACAACGCGCGGGCACTGATCCTGGCCGACCTCACCGCGCGGGACGTGGCGGACGCCGCCGTCGTCTCGCTGGTGGAGCAGGCCGTGACGCACCGCCGCTGGTGGCTGGAGCAGTGGCCGGACGGCACCGAGTACGTGCTCGGGCTGGTCGCCCAGGACGTCCAGGACGCGCTGCTGGAGGCGTACGGGCGCTGGCCGCTGTGCACCGACTGCGCGGCCGACGGGGACCCGCACGCGCTGAGCGTGGAGCCCGAGCTGGGGCCGGAGCCGCACTGGGTGTGCGGCAAGCAGGGCGCGGTGGTGGCGCCGGTGGGGAAGCTCTCCTAGCCCGGTCGACTCGGGGTCGGGGGCGCCTTCCTGGGCCGGTGCGCGGGTGGGTACGGTGCGCGCATGAGGCGCTGGGTGTGGGGTGTGGCGGGCGGATGCTGCGGGCTCGGGCTGTGGTGGGCCGTGCTGGAGGCGGCGGGGGCCGGCCACGACGCGTGGTGGGCCGTGGCCGGGCGGGTCCTGGCCGTGACGGGCGGCGTGGCCGCCGCGGACCGGGTGCGCGGGCGGTGGGGCTGACGGGCCTCAGAGGGTGCCGAGCTCCGCGGTCAGGTTGGCGCGGGCGGCCGGGGTGCGGTAGAGGGCCGGCAGGGCGAGCAGGTGGCGCAGGACGGCGGCCCGGCCGGCCGCGAAGTCCGGCGCGGGGACGAAGCCGTACTCCTCGCGGACGGCGGCCGCGTACGCCGCGTACGCCTCGGCGGAGCCGCCGAGGACGGCGAGGTCCGCGTCGCAGAGCACCTCGCCGTCGCGGTCGCCGGGGGCGGGGTCGTGGCCGACGGTGAGCAGCACGAGGCGCTCGACCTCGGCGACCCGCGCGGCGGGCAGTCCGGCGGCGGTCAGCGCGCGGACGGCCAGGGCGGCGCTGCGCTCCTCGTTCTCGGTGCGGTCGGGGCGGTAGACGGCGTCGTGGAACCAGGCCGCGAGCCGGACGGCCTCCGGGTCGGCGGCGTGCCCGGCCAGCTCGTCCACCAGGCCCAGCACCGCGCGCAGGTGCGCGGCGGTGTGGTAGCGCCGCTGGGGCTCCGACCAGCGGCGCAGCAGCTCCCGGCCGTACGGCTCGGGGTCGACGGCGGCCCCGCAGCGGTGCAGCAGGGCGGTCCAGGCGGCGAGCAGGTCGTCGGCGGGCGGGGCGTCCTCGGTGGTCGGCATGGCGACCATTGTGGCGGCCCGGCCGGGTGCCGGACCCGGGGGACTGGGCGCTGGACCTATAGGTAGGTTGACGATATATGTAGTCGTATGACAGAACGCTCCATGCAGGAGCCCACGCTGCTGCTGCTCACCGCGCTGGCCGACGCCCCGCGGCACGGCTACGCGCTCATCCAGGAGATCTCCGCGATCTCCGACGGCCGGGTCAAGATGCGCACCGGCACGCTCTACGGGGCGCTCGACCGGCTGCTGGGCCAGGGTCTGATCGAGGTCGCCGCCGAGGAGGTGGTGGACGGCCGCGCCCGGCGCAGCTACGCGCTGACCACCGCCGGCCGCGAGGCGCTGGCCGCCGAGGCGGAGCGGCTGCGGGCGGTCGCCACCGAGGCCGAGCGCCGACTGACCAGGATCCGGTCGATGCTGCCGGGCAGGACCGGGTCGCAGGGGCGGCCCGCGACGGGGGGAGGCCTCTCATGACCACACCGGTGATCGGCGCGGGGCCCTCGGTGGTGCTGCGGGCCGCGCTCCAGCTCTACCCGGAGCCGTACCGCCGCGAGCGTGGCGAGGAGCTGGCCGAGGTGTTCGCCGACACGACGGCGGCGGGCGGCCGGTCGGCGGTCGCCCGGGAGGTCCTCGGCCTGGCGGTGTACGGGCTGCGGGTGCGGCTCGGGCTGACCGGCGCCACGGCGGCCGGGCGGCTGCTGGCGCTGGTCGCGCCGATGCTCGCCGGGGCGGTGGCCGGTGCCACGCTGGTGGCCTGGGTGACCACCGTGGACCGGATCGTCAACTGGCTCACCTGGGAGGACCCGTACAAGGTCTACTTCTCGTCGCTCGGCCCGCCGGTGGCCGCCGCGCTGCTCCTGGTGGCGGGGCTGCTGGGGCGGTGGACGGCGGTGCGGGGCAGCGCGCTGGTCCTGGGGGCGGTGGGGCTCTACAACCTGGCGGACGCCGTCTGGTCCTCCTCCTTCGACCTGTGGTGGAGCGGCTACATCGGGATGGCCGCGCTGCCGCTGGTGCTGGCCGCGCTGCTGCTGGCCGCGGCGCCGACGGACCTGCTGCCCCGGCCGGGCCTGCGCACGGCCGGCCTGGTGCTGGCGTCGGTGGCCGTGGGCGGGCTGCTGGAGGCGGCCCAGAGCTGGGACGACACCACCTTCCCGCTGGACCTGGCGTGGTTCGTGGTGATGCTGGTCGTCCCGCTGCTGCTGACCTTCGCCGGGCTGCGCGGGCGGGTGGCGCCGACGGCGGCGGGGGTGGCGGCGCTGGTGCTGGCCGGGCCGGGCTGCCTGTTCAACATCTGGCGCGGGTCCGGCGGGGTCTCGCAGCTGCTGCCGATGGTGGGGCCGTCGGTGGCCGCGCTGGTGCTGGTGGCGGTGGCGGTGCACCGGTTCGGCCGGTCGGAGGCGGTCGGGGCGGTCGGGGCGTCCGGAGCGTCCGGAGCGTCCGGAGCGTCCGGAGCGGTCGGGGCGGTCCACGGTCCGGCGTGACCGGGAGGTTCGGGGGGCCGTTCCGGCG
>NZ_JBHVET010000914.1:0-2872 GCF_042802135.1 Kitasatospora sp. NPDC057512 | reverse complement strand
CCCTTGGCCTGCTTGAGGCTGCTGCGCAGCGCCTCCATCAGGTCGATCACGTTGTCCGGCGCCTCGCCCGGCTCCTCCTCGTGCGGGACCTCGACGCCCTCCAGCCGCGCGGTGATCACCTGTTGCAGCGCCTGCTGGTAGTCGTCGTGCAGCTGGGACAGGTCGAAGTCCTCGGAGAGGGTGTCCATCAGCGACCGCGCCATCTTGAGCTCCTGCGGCCGGACGGCGACGTCGCCCTCGGGCGCGATGCCGGCCGCCGGGCGGACCTCGTCGGGCCAGATGCAGGTCTGGAGCACCAGGGTGTTGTCGTGCACCCGCAGCACCGCGGGCGACTCCCGGGTGCGCAGCGCGATCTTGGTGACGGCGATCTGCCCGGAGTCGGTGAGCGCGTCGCGCAGCAGCGCGTACGGCTTGGCGGCGGCCTTGTCGGCGACGCCCACGTAGTAGGCCTTGGAGAACATCAGCGGGTCGATCTCGCCCTCGTCCACGAAGGCCAGCACGTCGATGATCTTCTTGCTGGGCAGCGGCAGGTCGGCGAGGTCCTCGTCGGAGAGCGTGACGGTCCGCCCGTCGGGGGACTCGTACCCCTTGGCGATCTCCGCGTACGGGACCTCCTTCTCCTCCCGCTCGCAGTACCGCTTCATCCGCACCCGGCCGCCGTCCTTGGCGTGCACCTGGTGCAGCGGGACGTCGTGCTCCTGGGTCGCGGAGTACAGGTGGACGGGGATGCTGACCAGCCCGAAGCTGATCGTCCCCTTCCAGGTGGTCTGCATGGGGTCGCTCCTGACCGGCGCCGGGAGCCGGCCGGCACCGAGAACGCTCGGGATGCTCCTACGGCATGTCCCGAGAGTCCCACTGTGCTCTGGTTTGCCCCGATCGTCCACAGCGCGCCGACAATGGGCCGAGGAGGTCGACGCGGATGACCATCCGGAGCCGGGAGAACCGGCAGGACCAGCGGGACCAGGTGCCGCCGCCGGAGCGGTACGGCTACCTGGTGACGTACGCGGTGCGGGGCGAGCCCGGCGTACGGCGCGCGGAAGTCACACTGCTGCCCGGATACTCGCAGGAGGACGACATCCCCCGGATCCTCGCCGCCCGGCTGACCGGGCGGCCGGCGGACGAGGCGTCGATCACCGTCCTCGACGTGCGGCCGATCTGACCGGCCACCCGCGGGCGATTTGAGCCCCAACAGAGCTTGGCAGCCTTCCCGAATGCTGACGATGCGTCAGATTTGAGGTTTCCATACCACCTTTCCACCCACCCCGACCAGGCCTTTTCCGTCCGTTGAGCGAACAGTTACCAAAGGATTGTTCCGATACTCGGGCGTAGAAGTTAGGTTGCGACGCAATGCGCGGGTCAGTCCCCCACCCTCGGCGCGACGAGCCGAGGGACACGCCGCGCGGGAAAGGCACAGGGCACCCTAGATGAGTGCGGACACCACCAAGCCCACGGCGACGGCCACCAAGCTCCCCCACCAGACCGGGCCGATCGGCCACGGCGGCGACGGCCATCTGAAGGCCGGGCTCAAGAACCGCCACCTGTCGATGATCGCCATCGGCGGCGTGATCGGCGCCGGCCTGTTCGTCGGCTCCGGCGCGGGCATCGCGACCACCGGCCCGGGCATCCTGCTCTCCTACGCCATGGCCGGCGTGCTGGTCGTCCTGGTGATGCGGATGCTCGGCGAGATGGCCGCGGCCGACCCGCAGAGCGGCTCGTTCTCGGCGTACGCGGACCGGGCGCTCGGCCGCTGGGCCGGGTTCAGCATCGGCTGGCTGTACTGGTTCTTCTGGGTCGTGGTGCTCGCGGTCGAGGCGACGGCCGGCGCGAAGATCCTCAACAACTGGGTGCCGGGCGTCCCCCAGTGGGGCTGGGCCCTGATAGTCATGGCGGTGCTGACCGCCACCAACCTCTTCTCGGTGGCCTCCTACGGCGAGTTCGAGTTCTGGTTCGCCGGGATCAAGGTGGTCGCGATCGCCGCGTTCCTGGTGATCGGCACCCTCGCCGCCTTCGGCCTGCTGCCGGGCACCCACGCGGTCGGCACCAGCAACCTCACCGGCCACGGCGGGTTCCTGCCGCACGGGGTGGGGGCGGTGTTCACCGGCATGCTCACCGTGGTCTTCGCCTTCATGGGCAGCGAGATCGTGACCCTGGCCGCCGGCGAGTCGGAGAACCCGGAGAAGGCGGTCTCCAAGGCCACCAACAGCGTGATCTGGCGGATCGGGATCTTCTACCTGGGCTCGATCCTGCTGGTGGTCTCCCTGCTGCCCTGGGACTCCGCCGACGTCAAGGCGAGCCCGTACGTGGCGGTGCTGGACCACATCGGCATCCCGGGCGCCGGCCAGGTGATGGACGTGATCGTGCTGACGGCGGTGCTGTCCTGCCTCAACTCGGGGATGTACACGGCCTCCCGGATGGCGTTCTCGCTGGGCCAGCGCGGGGACGCGCCCAAGGCCTTCGCCACGGTGACCTCGCGCGGCGTGCCGCGGGTGGCGATCCTCTCCTCGGTGGTCTTCGGCTTCGTCGCGGTGTTCTTCAACTACACCTCGCCGGACACCGTGTTCGCCTTCCTGCTCAACTCCTCCGGCGCCGTCGCGCTCTTCGTCTGGCTGGTGATCTGCGCGACGCAGCTGCGGATGCGCAGGATCATCGAGCGCGAGATGCCCGAGCGGCACACCGTCCGGATGTGGCTGTACCCGTACCTGACCTGGACGGCCATGGGCATGATCGGGTTCGTCATGGCGTACATGTTCACCGACGCCGACGGACGCAAGCAGATGTACCTGTCGCTGGTCGCCGCAGCCATCGTGCTGGCGGCCTCGGCCGTGGTGGGCCGACGGCGGCGGGCCGCGCTGGCGGCGGCGGGCTCCTGACC
>NZ_JBHVET010000913.1:0-2877 GCF_042802135.1 Kitasatospora sp. NPDC057512 | reverse complement strand
CTGTCCGGCACGGTGCCGGACAGGGGGCCAAGGGGGCGCACCCGCGTTCCCCCCGGGGGGTGTTGCGGCACGCTGCGGCGGGGCGCGCGGCAGCGGCCGCCCCGGCGCGGCAAGGGCCGGAACCCGGCCCCGGTCCTACCGGCCACGGCCCGCCGCCGTGCCGCCGTTGTGCGGCTGCCCGCTGCCGCTTCTTGTGCCGGGCCGGTCGGCGACGTCGTCCCCCGTGACGGGTTTGACCGGCCTCGCGTCCTACGCCCGGAACGGGTCCTCCAGCACGGGGATGCAGGGTGACAGCAGCGGATCCGTGTGCTCGCTCACCTGTCCGCGGGCCATCCTGAGGACGAGGACCTCGTTCTCGCGGCCGGGGTCCTCGTCATCGCGTACGTGCAGCAGGCCGTAGGAGCCCGGCGCCCGCTCGCCGACCTCGCGGAAGAACGCCGGGATCCGCGTGTCACGGTGGTTCGCGAAGCCGCCGAAGTGGACGAACACCTCCCCGTTCATCCACCGCAGATCGAGCAGGTACGGGCTGTCGATCTCCCGGACGCGTTCCTCCAGGCCCCCGACGACCAGCCGGAGACGGTCGTCGTCCCACTCCTCGTCGTCGGCGCTGGCGCTCTCCAGGACCTTGATCCAGCCGTGGTACTCGAACATGCGCCGCAGCCTACTGGGCGGTCGACCGGCGCCCCGCTCGATTCCCGCCCGCCCGGGGCGCCACGTCGTCCAACCGTCGGCCACGTGAGGAGCACGGGTCCGCGGGCGCGGCTGCGGCGGCCGCGCGTCCCGCGCCCGACCCGCCGTCCCCGCCCGGCAGGGGCGGGTCCGCCCGGGGGTGCCGCCCTCCCCGTGGGCCGCCCCGGCCCGCCAGGACGCGTCCTGTGAACGCGGCCGGGTCGGCCGCTGCCGGGGGCCGGGGGCCGGCAGCGCCCCGGGCGGTGCCCGCGGCTGCCCGGTACCGGGTGCCGACGTACTCGATGCGCACGCTCAACCATCCGCCGTCCGCCGTCCGCCGTCCGCCCCTGCCGCCGTGCCTCCGTACGGCCCGCCGCCCGCTGCCGTGCCGGTGGTGCCGGTGGTGTGTCGGTGGCGGGACAGCGTCCTGCCGGTGTGCCGACAGCGGTCGACGCAACACTCGGTGACGTCCGATCAGGAACACCCGACGACGAGGGAGCCGCCCGTGCCCCGACCCCGGCCCGCCACCGCCTTCCGTTTCCGTACCGCCTTGCGTACCGCTTCGCGTACCGCGGTCCGTGCCGCCGCGGCCGCCACGGCGGTGCTCGTGCTGGCGGCCCTGGCCCCGGCCCACACCGCGACCGCCACGACCGCCGAAACCGCCGAAACCGCCGCGACCGCGCCGCCGGTGCCGCGCCTGCACTGGGACAGGCCGTGCGCGCAGGGCTTCGAGTGCGCGACCGCCGCCGTGCCGACGGACTACCGCGACCCGCGCGGGACACCGCTCGACCTGGCCCTGATCCGCCACCGCGCCACCGATACGGCCCACCGCATCGGCTCGCTGTTCTTCAACCCCGGCGGCCCGGGCATCCCCGGCACCGCGGCCCTGCCCGCCGTCTACGGCCTGTTCCCCGAACAGGTCCGCCGCCGCTTCGACATCGTCAGCTTCGACCCGCGCGGCACCGGCGCCTCCACCACCCTCCACTGCTTCCCCGACCCCGCCGCCGAACAGGCCCTCCTCGACGGCCTGCCCGCCGGCTTCCCGACCGGCACCGACCAGCAGACGGCCTGGACCCGCGCCTACACCGGCCTCGCCCGCCACTGCGCCGACAACGACACCACCGGCCTGCTGGCCCACCTGTCCACCGCCGACACCGCCCGCGACCTCGACGTGCTGCGCCAGGCCGTCGGCGACCGGCGCCTGACCTACCTGGGCACCTCGTACGGGACCCTGCTCGGCGCCGTCTACGCCAACCTGTTCCCCGACCGGGTACGCGCGATGGTCCTGGACAGCGCCCTGGACCCGCGCGCCTGGTCCACCGGCCGCACCCCCCGACAGCGCGCCCTGCCACCGTTCCTGCGCACCGGCAGCGACCTCGCCTCCGCCCGCGCCCTGGATGCCTTCCTCGAGCGCTGCGCCGCGGCCGGCCCCGCGGCGTGCGCGTTCGCGGCGGGCGACGCGGACGCGACCCGTGCCAGGTTCGCCGCCCTGCTGGAGCGGCTGCGCCGCGGGCCGCTCGCGCCCGGCACGCCGGCGCGGGAGGTGACCTACGCCTTTGCGGTGTCCACCGTGGCGTCGATGCTGTACACGGCCGCGCCGCTGCCGGGCGTCCCCGACAGCGGCTGGGCGGCCCTGGGCGTGTGGCTGCAGGAGCTGTGGACCGCCCCCGACGCGCCGCCCGCCCCCGCCCCGCCGCCTGCCCCCGACGCGGCGCCGGCCCCGGCCTCGCCGCAGGCCCCCGTCTCGCCGCGGGCCGGTGCGGCGCCGGGCGCGCTGTCGGGGCAGGTGCAGACCCTGGGCGCCCTGTGCGCGGACACCGTCAACCCGCCCGCCGGCGCCGACTACCCGGCCCTGGCCGCCCTCGCCGAGACGCGCTCCGGCGCCGTCGGCCCGTTCTGGGTGTGGCAGACCCAGCGCTGCGCGTCCTGGCCCTCGCGGGCGGGCGGGGACCGCTACGACGGGCCGTGGGACCGCCGCACCGCCGCGCCGGTGCTGGTCGTCGCGAACACCGGTGACCCGGCCTGGCCCTACGAGGGCTCCCGCGCGATGGCCGACACCCTCGCCGGGGCCCGCCTGCTGACCGTCGACGGCTACGGGCACACGGTCCTGGGCAACCCGAGCGCCTGCGCGGCCGGGGCGCAGGAGCGCTACCTGGTGGAGGGGCGGCTGCCGGCGCGCGGGACGCTCTGCGCGCCGGACCGCCGGCC
>NZ_JBHVET010000912.1:0-2891 GCF_042802135.1 Kitasatospora sp. NPDC057512 | reverse complement strand
TGGTCGTACCGACCCAGCCGTACCGGCTTGGCCGTACCGACCCGCGCCCGAAGATCCAGACCGGAGGAACCCGATGAGCCCCCACCAGCCGACCAGTCGCCCGGCGGCCGGGGCCCCCGGGGTGCCGTGGAACCGGCAGCGGCTGCGCAGCAACAACGAGTGGCTGCTGCTGGAGTTGCTGCGCACCGGCGGCGGCTCCTCGCGCGCCCAGCTGGCCCGGGACACCGGCCTGTCCAAGCCGACCGTCTCGGCCGCGCTGGCCGAGCTGGAGCGGGCCGGACTGGTCCGCGAGGCCGGGCGGCTGGCCCCCGAGCGCGGCCGCACCGCCGTGCTGTACGAGGTCGACCCGACGGCCGGGCACGTGCTCGGCGTGGACATCGGCCGGGCCCGGCTGCGGGTGGCGGTGGCGGACCTGGCCGGGACGGTGGTCGCCCGCCGGGACGTGGCCAACCGGGGCCGCTCGGCGAACGCCGTCGCCGACGCCGTGGTCGCCGCCGGGCACGAGGCGATCGCCGAGGCGGGCCTGGCGGCCGGGGACATCGTGCACGCCGTGATCGGCACCCCGGGGGTGTGGGACGAGCAGCGGCGCGGGGTGCGCTACGCCAGCAGCCTGCCGGGCTGGGGCAGGCCGGGACTGTTCGACCGGATAGGCGAGGGCCTGGGGACGGCCGTCTCGGTGGCCAACGACGCCAACCTGGCGGCGCTCGGCGAGTACACCCTGGGCGCCGGGCGGGGCAGCCGGATGTTCGCCTACCTGCTGGTCGGCACCGGGCTCGGGCTGGGCGTGGTGAAGGACGGCGAGCTGCTGCTCGGCGCGCACGGCGGGCTGGGCGAGATCGGCCTGGTCCCGCTGTCCGGGCGGGCCGGCGAGCCGGCCGCGACCATCGAGCAGGACGCCGCCGCGGACGCCGTGGTGCGCGCCGCCCGGGACTTCGGGCTGGACGGGGAGTCCGCGGCGCGGCAGCTGACGGCGAAGCAGGTGTTCGAGCGGGCCCGGGCCGGGGAGCCCGCGGCGGTCCGGGCGGTGGAGCGGGAGGCCGAGCGGCTCGCCTACGCGGTGGCCGTGCTGTCGGCCGTCCTGGACCCGGACCTGGTGGTGCTGGGCGGCGGGATCGGCAGCAGCGCGGACCTGCTCCTGGAGCCGCTGGAGCAGGCCCTGCACGGGCTCGCCCCGATGCGGCCGACGCTCGCGCCGAGCCTCCTGGGGGAGGAGGCGGTGCTCCTCGGTGCGGTCTCCACGGCGCTGGAGACCGCCCGCCCCGCGGTGTTCGAGCGTCGGACGGCGGGGCTGCGCTGACAGCGGGGCCGTGTTGACGGCCGGTCGGCGGGAGGTGATCGGGCGGGTTCGGGCGGGTTCGGGCGGGGTGGCGACGGTCGGTGACCGGAAGGTCTCGATCTGCCAACGAGTGGGGATTCGGTGGACGGTGCGTGTGCGATTCCTGCTTCAATCGCACGACTCATCCAAACGGAACGGAGCGTTCTCCTCCCATGCCTTCACGGATACCCGGTCGCCGTCGGGCCGGCCTGGCCGGATTCGCCGGACTCGTGCTCACCGTCGGCCTGGCGCTGACGGGTTGCGACCCGTCGGCGGCCGACGGCGGTGCCACGGCCTCGGCCACGCCGACCGCCGCCGTCACCACGCCCGCGGCGACCACCCCGCCGGCGACGCCCGCCGCCGCGGTCCCGCCGTCGGCCCCGGTCAGCACCCCGCCGGCCCAGCCGGCACCCGCGGCACCGGTGGCGACGCCCCCGCCCGCGGCCCCTCCGGGCCAGCCCAGCGCCCCCGCGCAGCCGCCCGCCACCAAGGCGCCGCAGCCGAAGGTGACCACGGCCCAGCCCCCGAAGGACCCGGAGCCCCCCGCGGCGGCGGCCGGGGCCGGCGCCGGGTGCGAGATCCGCTCGAACGCGGGCAACTGCTACGAGGCGGGGCAGTTCTGCCGCACCGCGGACCTGGGCAAGAGCACCCACGAGGCCGGCGGCCGGGTGATCTACTGCCGGATGGTCAGCGGGAAGCCGCACTGGCAGGCCTGAGGCCTCCCGGCCCCGGGACGGACCGGACGGTTCGCTCTCAGGCGTCGATGACGCCCAGGGTGTCCCAGAACAGGTGCTCGTAGGCCTGGAGCAGCAGCCCGTACTCGCGCGCGGCGGCCAGGGTCGGCTCGTCCAGCCGGTCCGGGCCCAGGGCGTCGGCGGCCTGCTGCTCCAGCTCGGGCGCGGGCTGGGCGAAGAAGTCGAAGAACGCGCAGGACTCGTCGGAGAAGCCGTACTGGCGGCGCAGCGCCTGCGCGATCGTGGCGCAGTAGCCGCCCCAGGCGGCGAAGTTGGCGACGAGCGCGGCGGCCGCGGCGGCGGGCTCGCCGTTCAGGGCGAGCCAGGCGAGGTAGTGCGGGTAGGCCTGGCACCCGGGCAGCGGCGGGCGGGCCTCCAGTGCGCCGTGGTCGAGTCCGACGGCGGCGCCGAGCGCGGGCAGGGTGCGCAGTGCGGCGCTCTCGCCCTCGGCCAGGGCGGCGAACCAGGCGCTGACCGGCCGGTCCGCGGTGCGGCCGGCGACCACCAGCAGGCTGCGGCGGTCGGAGCGGATGATCCGGTGCTGCTGGGCGGCGAGTTCGGCCACTGCCGAGCGCGGCGCGGTGCCGTCGGCGAGCGCGCCGACCAGCGCGGGGGCGGTGTCGCCGGGTGCCAATTCGGCCCGCAGGTGCTGGATCTGGTCGAGGATCGGGTGGTTCACCGGTGCCTCCGAGGTGCGGTTCGGTCCGGTGCCATTCCTACCGCCTGGCGGTGCCGGCGCGGCGGCGACAGGCCGGGGCCCGAGGCTGGGACCAGCTCCCGGCCGGGGCGGAGCCGGGCCGGGAGCTGGTGGAGCGGGCGGCGTGCGGAGACGGGGAGTGCCC